>DAOLFO010000325.1:0-3741 GCA_035326305.1 Chitinophagaceae bacterium | reverse complement strand
GGCTTACGATATACTGCAGTCCCTGTATGATTTGTGCAGCAGCCACAATCGGGTCTACTCCCAGCCAGGGCTGTGAGCCGTGGCTGCCTTTTCCTTTTACCTTAATAGAAAAGAAATCAGCCGCCGCCATAAAGGAGCCGGATTTGTACTGCACTGTGCCCGCCGGCACCCGCGATTGTATATGCAGGCCGAATACTGCATCCACCTTCGGGTTTTCCATCACGCCTTCTTTTACCATCAGGGCAGCCCCGCCTTCTTCCCCGTCCGGCGCCCCTTCTTCAGCCGGCTGAAAAATGAACTTTACTGTGCCTTTGATGTCTTTCCGTATTCCTGCCAGCACTTCTGCAGCACTCATCAGCATAGCCACATGAGTGTCATGGCCGCAGGCATGCATGACGCCTACTTCTTCTCCATTGTAGGTTGTTCTTACTTTAGAGGCAAAGGGAATATCTACCCGTTCTGTTACCGGCAATGCGTCCATATCTGCCCGCAGGGCCACACAGGGGCCGGGCTTACCGCCTTTCAGCAGTCCCACCACACCGGTCTTTGCCACTCCTTCCTGCACTTCTATACCCAGCGAACGCAGGTGCGCTGCTATCAGCTTTGCTGTATTAAACTCCCGGTTGCCCAGCTCCGGGTTTTGGTGCAACTGATGACGCCAGCCAATACATTTTTGCTCTACTTTTTCTATAGCGGCCTGCACCTGGCGGCTAAGCTGTGCAGAAGAAAAGATAACAACCAATAAAAGCGGGAAACAAAGCGCTGTCTTTTTCATTTGATAATCTGATTTGGTGAAGTGACGGCTATTTTTTATGAATTTACCATAAAATACTTTTTATCGCTACCTTCAGCCAGAACGATTTTACCAACTGGTACGGCTGGCACCCGTAATTTTTATTTTCGTCCTCATGTTGTTAAGGCATGCTTCTTTTTTAAAAGCAGTGTTGCTGCATAGCGTTACGGCCTTTGGCGGGCCGCAGGCGCATATTGCCATGATGATGAAAACCTTTGTACAGCAGCGGCCTTATGTCACGGAGAAGGAGCTGATGGAGTACCACGCTTTCTGCCAGTTGCTGCCCGGCGCTTCTTCCACACAAACGCTTACGTTAATCGGGTATAAAAGAGGTGGCGTGCCACTGGCGGTTTTAACGCTTATTGTATGGATACTTCCTGCCTGCATACTGATGGGAGCGCTGTCTTTCCTGCTTCATTACATTGATAAAAAAGCGCTTGATACGGACATATTCAAATTCATAGCGCCAATGGCAGCGGGCTTCCTGCTCTATGCCTGCTTTGCCGCTTTTCCGCATGCTGTCAGAAATACCATTACCTGGGTGATTATGGCGGTGGCTACGTTGGTGACTTACTTTTTTTTCAAGCTGCCGGTTATTTTCCCGGCATTGATTATTGCCGGGGGCATTGCCACCAACCTGAGCCATAAGCGGATTCCCCAAACAGAGCAAAAGCCCCGGAAAATCCGCTGGTGGAATTTCTGGCTCTTTGGTATCATCTTTATCGCAGCAGGATTGCTGAGTGAAACGGCAAGGAAAGAAGACTGGCCCAACCGGAAGCCCATCAACCTGTTTGAAAACACCTACCGGATGGGCAGCCTGGTATTTGGCGGCGGACAGGTGCTGATGCCCATCATGTACGAACAGTTTAGCGTAAGGCCGGCAGCCATCAAAGAAAAAAATCCCAATGTTGTCAGTATTGATAAGGAAGATATGTACACGGGTATGGGCTTAGTGCGGGCTATGCCGGGCCCTGTGTTTTCCATTGCTGCTTTTACCGGGGGTATGGCCTTAAAAGATATGGGTGATACACCCACTGAGCGCAGCCTGATGCAACTTACCGGTTGCCTGATTGGCACAGTGGCTATTTTTTTACCCAGTGCGCTGCTGGTGCTTTTCTTTTTTCCTATCTGGAATAATTTAAAAAAATATGCCGCTATCTACCGCTCTCTTGAGGGAATTAACGCTGCCGTAATGGGCATCATGATAGGCTCCACCTTCTTTATCATGAAGGATATCTCCATCATGGAAGCAAAAACAATTAGCTTTATTAATGTAGGTGTAATAGCGGGAACACTTTTACTGCTTCTCTATTCACGCATCCCTTCCCCGGTCATTGTAGCGGCGTGTATTGCGCTGGGATATGTGTTCTGATTTGAGGATTTGCTATTAGCTATAAGCCATTAGCTGCAAGATGTATGGTGTACGATATAAGATGTACGGGGCAGCGATTACCTGATAGATGTCTGATTTAATCATTTCTGATTTGGCAATTTACTAATAGCTTGCAGCTAATAGCTATTAGCTGCAAGCTGTACGATTCACGATTGCTGGCTGTCGTCCCTCATCCGGCTTACAGCCGCTGATTCCCCCGTATTACTTTTTAAAATATCCGTTGCGTAAAATTTCTTCCTCCACTTTTTCGGGAACCATGTAGCGGATAGATTTTCCGTCTTTCACTAACTGGCGTATTTGCGTAGCAGAAATTTGCAGCAGCGGTGCACCGGGTATAACAGTGAGCTTTGCTCCCCAGTTATCTGTAATATCAAAGCCTGGTCGCAGGTATACATAAATGGGGTAATGCTTCAGGATGTATTCGCTGTTTTTCCATTTGGGCAAATTCTGAAAGCTGTCACTTCCCATGATGATGGAAAACTCATAATCGGGATATTTTTCCTGCAGGTGCGCCAGGGTGACGCTGGTATAAGAAGGGCGGGGAAGAGAAAATTCGATATCAGAAATTTTTATCCGGCTGTCATCTTCCGTGGCCAGCCGCAGCAGGTGAAGCCGGTCATATTCATTGAGCAGGGAATGATTTACTTTAAACGGATTTTGCGGGGATACCACCAACCAGACTTTGCTGATATCCGTTTCATTCAGCAAGTGACTGGCAATAATAAGGTGTCCCGTATGTACCGGGTTAAAAGAACCGAAATAGAGTCCGATTTTCATTTAGTTGTTTGAAAATCAATCAATTATATCAACAATAATATGTTCTGCCTCATCCAGCCGCAGGCTGAGCCGGTAGCCGGCCACCTGTACAGACACCGGGTCGCCCAGTGGCGCCACCTGGTCAATATGAATTGCTTCTCCCGGCAGGCAGCCCATTTCCATCAGTTTTAAATGAATGTCAAGTGTGCCAAACTCTTTAATGATGGCCCGCTGCCCCGGTTTCAGTTGCGACAATTTTTTATTCATATTCTTCAGGTTATGGCAAATCTAATATGGTTTTGATTGCATTGTTTACGAATTTTGAAAATATGGCCAGCCAGCAAAAAAAACACGGACTCGTTTATTTTTTCTATGAGACGCCTGTTGCCCTCAAAGAGCGAACCCGGCTGAAGGCTTTTATCACCGGTATATTTAAAAAGGAAAAAAAGGCCGTTAATACCATCAACTTCATTTTCTGCTCTGATGAACGTATCCTGGAAATCAACCGCCAGTATTTGCGCCACGACTACTATACAGATATTATTTCATTCGAACTATCTGCACCGGGGGAGCCGGTAACCGGGGAGATTTATATCAGCACTGACAGGGTAAAGGATAATGCGAAGCAGTTAGGGCATTCCTTTACCCAAGAGCTTTACCGGGTTATTTTTCACGGAATCCTGCATTTCTGCGGATATAAAGACAAGACCGCTGCGGATTCCCGGAAAATGCGTGAAAGAGAAGATTATTACCTTAAACAGTACAGCGCCAAACAGCAATCCCTGACCCGCCGGTAAAA
>DAOLFO010000324.1:0-3746 GCA_035326305.1 Chitinophagaceae bacterium | reverse complement strand
GGCGATATCCCTGGCTATTTGAGCAGCGGCATTACCAGTGCCAAATATAGGTGTTTGAAAAGTGGCATCCAGCGGGGGCAGCGCCCGGAAAGACTGCAGGATAGCATCAGCGTTTGCGTCAGACCGTATGCTGCAGCCGGCTTCCATTATTTCGGGCCAGAAAGGCTGCTGCATGATCACCACCGATTTTTTCCGGCTGAAAAAAGACTCCCGTGCTGCGCCACCACTGTCGGTAATAACAAAAGATGATTGCTGCAATAATGCTTTCATTTCTCCGTATCCCAGGGGTGCAAGCCTTTCAAAAGCGGGGGATAATCCAAATTCAGCAATTTTTTTCTGTGTGTGCGGGTGCAGGGGCATCAGCACCGGCACCTGCGCATGAATCTTGTTGAGCGCCTCTATGATAGCAGAGAGATTTTCTTTTACCAGGATATTTTCTGCGCGGTGTATAGTGCAGGCAACATAGTCTTTGCCTGCGCCATACAGAGTGGGTGAGGCCGGCAGTTGCATAAATGCATCCAGCATCAGGTCGCCGGCAAGCACAACACGGCTGCTGACAGCGCTGCCGTACCCTTCTGTCAGCAGGGTATCACTGTTTTTTTGCGTGCAGCAATAATTTACCGTCGCCAGCCTGTCAGTCAATACGCGGTTCAGCTCTTCGGGCATGCGCATATCATTTGTCCGGATGCCTGCTTCCACATGCGCCAGCGGGTAGCCCGCCCTGCTGGCAGCCAGCGCCGCCGCAAGCGTTGTATTGGTATCGCCATATGCTACCACCATGCTGCCTGCAGTATATGAACTGATAACCTGCTGCAATGCGGTGGCCGTTTCTCCAATAAATAAATCAGGTGATGCCGCAGCAGGCGGGGATAGACTGATATCAGGAGCAGGAATATGAAGCTGTTTGAAAAAAATACCGCTCATTTCATCACTGAAGTGCTGCCCGGAGTGAATTATTTTTTGCGATAGCCCAGTTTTTGCTATGGCCTGGTGCAGTACGGCCAGCTTGATAAACTGCGGGCGGTTGCCAACTATATGGATGATTTGCTTCAATGGTTTGTTTGATAAACTGATAAGTGTATTTGTCAAATATACGGTCAGCCTGCGCAACAAAAAACCCTTCTGCCGGCAGAAGGGTTTTATAAGTGCTATATATATTATTTACTGTCCGCCGGGGCCGCCCATGCCTTCCATACCACCATCACCGGGTGCCCGCATATTTTTCCTTTTAAACAGGTTGGCATCAAATTTACCAAAGCGCCAGTTGAAGTTGATGCGCAATACCTGCGGATCGCGGCGGCGGAATGCATCCTGCACCAGGAAGGATGACTCAGAGTGAATATCTGTGCGGCGTGTGCGGAAGATATCATTCATGTTAACAGAAAGGGCAGCTGTCCTGTTTTTCAAAAACTCAAAACGCACTGCCATATCCACGCCATAATTAGGACGTACATAACCCTGTGAGGCGGAAGCCGGGCCGCCAAACATGCCGCCGCCAAATCCGCCACGGCCACCACTGTTACTACCTCCCGGCGGCAAAATAGTTTTTGACTGGTAATCGCCTGAAAGCTGGATGGAAATATTTTTCGGCAGTTTGAATGTGTTATTTATTTTAATAAAATAGCTGGTCAGGCTTTCCTGGTCAGGCTCACCCGGGATGTTAATGCTGATATCGGAAGTATACAGGTTGAAGTTAGGGGTAAACTCCCACCATTTTGTAAGATTAGTGCGTGAGGTAAGCTCCAGTCCGGTCACATAGCTGGAGTTGGCATTGATATAGGTATTCATTGCAATGGTTTCCCCGCCGGAACCTTCGGCTCTTTCCTGGAAGCGGGTGATTAAATCTGTAGTATGCTTGTAATAAACAGAAGCAAGGAAGTTGCCTTTATTACGAAAAGTTTTTTCATACGACAGTTCAAATGAGTTGGTAAACTCCGGCTTCAGGCCGGGGTTGCCCTTGCTGGGGTTCAGCCGGTCTGATGAGTCGGTAATAGGAGTGAGTTGCCAGAAGTTTGGCCGGTTGATACGGCGGCTGTAATTCAGTTGCAGGCTTGAGGTTTCTCCCAGTTGCTGCGATAAGAAAATGCTTGGAAAAAGGCTCACCGGAAATTTGATATCAAATTCCTCCCCGGTTTTAGTCAGCCTGCCATGATATACGGAGCTTTCAGCCCGCAGGCCAAGCTGGTATCCAAAAGATTTTATTTTGCTGCTGTAGGTGGCATAGGCGGCATATACTTCATCGTTGCTTTTATAATCAGTTTGTGACGCAGGCTGCAGCACCCAGTCATTGCCGGAGCCAAGATAGAAAGAGCTGACATTATTATTTTTCCGCAACTGTGCACGCAGGCCAAGCTCCATTTTGGAGTTTTCGCTGAGCGGGTTTACAAAGTCGGTTTGTATCACCATATTTTCCCCGCTGCCATTGATGCGCTGCTGCTGGCGGTAAGTGCCTTTCAGTTGATTTTGCGGTACAGAGAAAGTATCGGTGGTAATAAAGCTGTTGTTTTCATTCCTGCTTTTGTTGTACGTCACATCCGCTGTCAGCTCACGCCCTGCCTTGGGAAAAAGGTGCTTGAAACTGAGCATGGAGCCCAGGTTGCGAAAGTTTCCTTTTGTATTGGAAAAACGTTCGTAGTAAGATGATGACGGGGTAGGCGTATACAGTGTATCAACCAGTATATTGCTTTCCGTTCCGGGCCTGAACTGGCCACGGGCCATATTGACGGCCAGTGAAAAAGTGTTGCGGTTGCTGGCAAAATAATCTATGCCTGCACGGCCAAAACCGAAAGCCCCTTTTGATACGTTGCGGTCTTCCTGCGTCATGTAGGTATCGGGAGTATCAAATAAATTGAGGCGGGTGGTGGTGCCGGTGCCAATAGATTTGCGCTGGTTGTACATACCGTTTACAAAGAAGTTTACTTTCTGCTGGCGCAGGTTGATATCGCCGCCCATGCCCACACGGGCACGGGAGTCAATATTGGCACGCAGGCTCCCGTTGTAACCTATTTTCTTTTCTTTTTTCAGTACAATATTGAGGATGCCCGCAGTTCCGCCCGATGCGTCAAATTTGGCAGAAGGGTTGGTAATGAGCTCCACGCTCTGGATGGCATCGGCAGGTATCTGTTCCAGGGTCAGGTTGGTGGGGCGCCCGTCTACAAATAGCTGCGGTGCATTATTGCGCATGGTCACATTGCCATCAATGTCCACGTTGAGCGAAGGCACATTGCGCATGATATCAATAGCGGTGCCACCGGCAGATACGATGTTTTTATCTACATTAAATATTTTCCGGTCTATACCCAGTTGCAGCCCCGGGCGGGATGCGGATACAGTTACGTTTTCCATTACTTTTTCTTCCAGCTCCACTTTTATATTGCCCAGGTCTTTATCCAGCGCATTCATCATGGCGCTCATGTCGCCGCCGGGTTTGATGTCAAAGGCCACGGGTTGCGTGTATTCTTTCAGGCCGATGCCGGTAACTTTTAGCTGCATAGGCCCCATGAGCGGTACGTTTTCAATAGTAAAGTCACCGTTTGACCGGGTAAGCATACCCCCTAATATGGTTTCTGTATTATTGGCCGTACGTACCAGTTGCACAGAAGCATATTCAATAGCCTTTCCTGATTTTGCCTCTACTATTTTCCCGGACAGGCGCCCGGTCATGGATTGACCGCCGCCACGGGCGGCGCCGGGTGGGGGCTGTGCAAAAACGGATACGGAAATAATAAATGAAAAAACTGCGGTTA
>DAOLFO010000323.1:0-3751 GCA_035326305.1 Chitinophagaceae bacterium | reverse complement strand
GCGTCCCGGAGGGTACAGCCAAAAACCTGTTGCCAATGTTTTACATAACCAGTCTCCGGGATGCCTCCTGCGCCGGCATGACAAGCGGCAGAAAGGAGAAGCAGATAACAGCCAACGATCATCGATCAACAGCCAGCAAGTTATTCGTAATTCGCCATATCATACACCTTACATCCTGCAATCCTTACGCCAACCTTAAACTTCAAACTTTAAACCATAATGAAACACCTATTCTTTCCACCGTTCAAAAAACTCCCAGGTGCGCAGCATCTGGTCAATGCGCTGGCGGTTGTTGCCACTGCGGGTTATTTCATGTGTGGCGCCGGGATGGCGTACATATTCCACCGGCCGGTTAAGCACTTTCAGGCTGCGGTACAGCATTTCACTTTGTATCACACCGGTGCGCCGGTCGTTTTCACCATGAAAAATAATCAGTGGTGTGGTAATATTTTGTACATAGTTAATCGGCGATTCCCTTTCCAGGATTTGCCGGGCGCCTTCTTCCCAGGGATAGCCGCCAAAATAATTGGGCACCAGCCGCCAGGCATTTCCTTCTCCAAAAAAGGTAGTGAGGTCATACACGCCGCGCTGTGCGCAGGCTGCCCGAAACCGCTTATCATGTGCAATGATCCAGGATACCAGGTAGCCGGCGTAAGAGCCGCCGGTGACAAATAGTTTAGCAGTATCTGCCCAGCCGGCGGCTACTGTTTTATCAAGCGCCGTTAATACATCGCTGGTGGGGCCGGCACCCCAGTCGTTTACATTGGCTCTTAAAAATGCTTCACCATAGCCTCCGCTGCCGCGGGGATTGCTGTATACCACGCCATATCCTTTGCTGCAAAAAAACTGGTACTCATGCCACATGCTTGCTTCGCCCGGTCCCCACATAGACGAGGGGCCGCCATGTATCTCCAATAGCAACGGGTATTTTTTGCCCGGTTCATAATTTACCGGTTTCATGATCCAGTACTCCACCGTCAGCCCCTTGTCATTTACAAAAGTTTTCTTTTCCGGAAACGACAGTTGCCGGTCTTTCAGCCAGCCGGTATTAAGTTCGGTTACCCGCCTGTCATTCTTTACCTGTGCATCGGCAATGTAGATTTCCGAGGGGTTGGCTACTTCTGTTTTGGCATACACCAGCCTGTTTTGCACCAGGTCAAAGCTGCCGATGCCTGCATCCGGCTCTGTAAGTGTGGCTACTGTTTTGGCAGCCACATCGGCCCGGCATAGCAGGGTGCCGCCATTGCTCTGTGCGGTGAAGTAAATATACTTTTCATCATGGCTCCACGTCAGGTTGCTTTTATTACGGTCAAAGGCAATAGTGCTGATAGCGGCATTAGCTGATCCAAGCGGCAGCAGCGATAATACCGGAATGCTTACAAAGGAAGTAGTGCCCTGTATAAAAGCCAGCCATTTGCCGGAAGGAGAAATCCTGGGGCTATTAAAACTTTTTCCTTTTTCAGCAAGCAGCGTTTTCATTCCGCTGCCATCAGCGTTCATCAAAAAAATACTGCTTTCCAATGAGCGGTCAGGGTGCTGCAGCGAATCCATATTGCCGGAAAAAATGATCTGTTTGCCGGAGGGTAAAAAAGCGGCATTACCAAACCGGTAAAAACCTTTGGTCAGCGCTTTGGGTTTAGCAGGATTGTCTATGGAAATAATAAAGAGGTGATTAAAATTCATCGCATCGCTTACGTCCATTTCATTTTGAAAATTGAGCTTGTTCAGCACCCTTGCTTTTTTATCATCAGCGCTGAGCTGCAGGTACGATCTTATCTGCTCCAGGCTGCCGTCAGGATCGGCTTTGATATTTTTTTTGCTAAATAATGCTGTGTTTCCAATACCCGGCTTTTCGAAAGGCCAGGCAGGCCCGCCGCCACCGGGATTGAGCACAGAGTCTTTCATCATCTCTGCAAAAGAAAGGCCCGCTGAGAAAATCAGTTGCTTTCCATCGGGGCTCCATACAGGAGAGGAAGCGCCATATTTAAAATGCGTAAGCTGCCTTGCCTCACCGCCGGTTGTGGAGATAAGAAATAGCTGGGGCTTACCGCCTGCGGCTCTTACAAAAGCAATTTGTTTGCCATCCGGGCTCCAGGCTGCCTGCGAAGCATTTTCTTTACTGGTCAGTTGCCATGGTACCTGTTGCCCATCAGTATTGACCAGCCATAACTGGTTTACATACTTATGCTCTGCGCCGTCCGGTTCAATAACGTTTACGCTAAACAGGGCCTGTGTACCAGATTTATTCAGCGATACACCGGATGCTGTTTTTATTTTCAGCATATCGGTCACTTTTACCGGTTGCTTTGGCTGGCCAAAAACAAAAAGGAAAACAGGAAGCTGGAACAGGAGCAGGAGCAGGAATGATTTTTTCATAAATACCCGGTTTGCCGTATTGAAAAGGATTAAGGGAATGAATGTACGAAGACTGGCTGGTTTTCAGCACCCCGCAGCGCCTTTACCAGTAATTGCAGCAGGTAAACAAAAACAGCCTGTTTATCCGCCTTCCATTAATTTTGCAGTTATTTTTTAAAAGACTATGAGTGATACAGCGGTTTTGACGGCCAAAGATTTTGCCACCGACCAGGAAGTACGGTGGTGCCCCGGTTGTGGTGATTATTCTATCCTGGCGCAGGTACAAAAGGTAATGCCCGCATTGGGCATACCGAGGGAAAATATTGTGTTTATATCCGGCATAGGCTGCAGCAGCCGGTTTCCTTACTATATGAACACTTATGGCATGCATTCCATTCATGGCCGTGCCACGGCTATTGCTTCGGGGCTTAAGGCCAGCCGGCCTGAGCTGAGCGTATGGATTATTACCGGCGATGGCGACGGCCTCAGCATTGGCGGCAACCATACTATTCACCTGTTGCGCCGCAACTTTGATGTGAATGTGCTGCTCTTCAACAACCAGATATACGGGCTCACCAAAGGGCAATACTCTCCCACTTCTGAAGAAAACAAGGTTACAAAGTCCACGCCGATGGGCAGCATTGACCACCCGTTTAACCCGCTGGCGCTGGCGCTGGGCGCCGATGCTACGTTTGTAGCACGTACCATGGACCGCGACCCCAAGCACCTGCAGGCTATGCTGCTGCGTACCCACCAGCACAAAGGGGCTTCTTTCCTGGAAATTTACCAGAACTGCAACATCTTTAATGATGGCGCTTTTGAAATATTTACAGAAAAAGCCAGCAAGCCACAGGAAACTTTATTCCTGGAACACGGTAAGCCGCTGGTTTTTGGCGCTGCCGGAGATAAGGGCATTAAGCTGGACGGCTTTACACCCAAAGTAGTTAACCTGAATAACGGGCACAGTGCAGATGACTGCTGGATACATGATGAGCGGGATATTTATAAAGCGCAGATACTGGTGCGCATCTTCGATGACCCGTATGCTGATGGTCACTTACCCCGGCCGTTTGGCGTATTTTATGAGACGGACCGCCCCTGCTATGAAGAGATGATGACGCTGCAACTGCAAGAGGCCAAAGCCCGCAAAACCCCCGACCTGGATGCGTTGTTAAGAGGAAAAGAGGTATGGACGATAAGCTGATAATAACTTGCCGGCTGTTGCTATATAGGGAGCGCTAAATGATTCGGGGGAGCAAAGAAGTAAAAAGGCGTAATCGTGAACCGGTAATCGGTTCGCCGTACATCGTACATCAAACATCGTACAACTTGCCAGCTTCCTCCCGCTGTCACGCTGAGCAAAGCGAAGCGTCCCGGAGGGTACAGCCAAAAACCT
>DAOLFO010000322.1:0-3756 GCA_035326305.1 Chitinophagaceae bacterium | reverse complement strand
CATTATTCCCCAAGTCCTGCTCTACATTGAGCAGGAAATTACATTTAATCTTTTCATTAGGCTGGAAATTATCTTTTGACCATTTCCGGTTATTGATAAAATTAGTCAGCCCTGTTTGCAGGGTTTGAAAAACATTGCGGTTTACCTGTGAGCTAAGCTGGCTGGTCATCACCGTCAGCCTTGCCTGCAGTTCCTGCGCCTGCACACCGGTACCCGCCATTATTGCTATTGCCAGATATAATATCTTACGCATGGATATATCGGATGATTGAATTTACTATTTCTTTAGCCACCATTTCTTTGGGCAGCAGACCGGTAGCCAGCTCCGTACCCTTTTTGGTAAAGATGGTTCTTTGTTTGTATCATAACCAAAGGTAGCCTGGTCGTCCTGCATAGAGTTCAGCACTATCATATCTGCCTTTTTCCTGCTCAGCTTTTCCAGCGCATGCTGCCGTTCATTATTCGTCTCCAGCGCAAAGCCCACCAGCACCTGCGCTTCTTTTTTTATTTCACCCAGGCTTTTTAAAATATCAGGCGTGCGCTTCAGGCTGATCGTAAGCCCTTCTTCCTTCTTCTTGATCTTCTGGTCAGCCTTCTCCACCGGCATATAATCTGCCACTGCTGCCGCCATAATGGTTATATCTGCATCAGCAAAAGCCGCATGGCAGGCATCATACATTTCTGCGGCGCTCTTTACCTTCACTACTGTCATGTCTTTCTCCAGTTCCTGCAGCGGAACCGATACCGGCCCGGCCACCAGCGTTACCTGCGCCCCGCGGCTTTTCAGCTCTTTTGCTATGGCAATGCCCATTTTTCCGGAAGAATGGTTGCTTATAAAACGAACCGGGTCTAAGGCTTCGTATGTGGGGCCTGCTGTTACCAGCACCCGCTTGCCTGCCATATCTCTGCTGCTCTCTTTATTTAAAAACTCAGCTATATAACCTGCAATATTTTCCGGCTCTGCCATACGGCCATCGCCAAATAAGCCGCTGGCCAGTTCACCTTTTTCTACAGGGATAATATGCACACCCATTGCGGCTGCACGCTCCAGGTTTGACCGGGTAGCAGCATGGTGCCACATATCTTCATCCATAGCCGGCGCCACCACTACCGGGCGGGTAGCGGACAGCCAGGCAGCCAGCAGCAGGTTATCGCACTGGCCGGTCATCATTTTAGCAAGCGTATTGCAGCTAAGCGGCGCTATCAGCATCACATCGGCCCAGCGGCCCAGCATTACATGATTGGCCCAGTTTTCCCCTGTTGCCAATTCGATCAGAACGGGGTTTTTGCTAAGCGTGGAAAGGGTGAGCGGAGACACAAAGTCCCGGGCAGCAGGAGTCATGATCACTTTTACCTCGGCTCCCATTTTCACCAATTGCCTCGTAATTAAAATGGATTTATATGCCGCTATGCTGGCTGTAATGCCGAGTAATATTTTCTTTCCTTTAAGCATACCTGTCAAAATTACCATTTCATCATAAAAGATAAAAGCGGCAGGGCCCTGTGCCATACCGCTTCTTCGTGTTTACTGGTATCAGTAATTTGCTTTTTAATCAAACAGCTTATCTTCTGCCTTGCGGAAATATATTTTATCTTCCATAAACTCCTGTGTGGCGAGCAGGGCCGGGTTGGGCATTCTTTCATAAGCCCGCGAGATCTCTATCTGCTCTTTATTCTCATGAATTTCCTCCAGACTGTCTGTGTGGCTGGCAAATTCATCGAGCTTATTATGCAGCTCTTCTTTCAGGGAAATATTGATCTGGTTGGCCCGTTTAGCAATGATAGCTATGGACTCATAGATATTTCCTGTCTTGCCTTTCAGGTCATTCAGGCTTTTTGTTTCCACATTGCTGGGGATACCTGCGCTAAGCTGGCGTCTTAACTTGCTCATTGCTTAAGTTTTTTATATTGTTTTGTGATAGGTTCATCAGATCGTCCACTTCTTTGCGGAACTTGCTTTCAGGAAAGCGCTCGGCGAACTGCCGCCCTTCCTGTATTACTCTTTCAAACCGCTCTGCCTTTTTATCTTCCACGCTCAGTTCCGCATAGCGGTAATATGATTTTACCACCATCAGCTTATATTCATCTGCCCGCGCCGATTCGGGATAGCTGTTCAACAGGCTGGTAAATGTAACACCTGCCGCCCGGTACTGCCCCATATCATAATATAGCTGGGCGCCCTTCTGATCCTTTATCTCCAGCTTTTGCCGGCACACTTCAATGATCTTTGCAGCATCCTCATTGCGCGGCGATCCGGGATGCGTGTTGATAAACACCTGCATCATGCCCATAGCCTTGATGGTATTCGTTTGATCCAGCTCCGGCTTGGGCGATTGCTTATAGAAAGTATAAGCCCGCATATAATCCACTTCTTCTGCACGGGGGCTGTTGGGAAATATTTCAAGGAACGTTTTAAACAGGTTTTCGGCATTCAGGTAATCGGCCTGGTTATATGCACAATAGGCATATTTGTAGTAGATATCCTGAAACTCCGGCCTGGTTTTGTAATAAGGCATTACATCCTCGTACAAAACCTGCGCCTTATTAAATTTCTTTTTTACAAAATATTGCTCGGCCATTCTCAGCTTGTACTCCGGATCTGGGCTCTTTAAAATCTTATTGATCCCCTTGCTGCATCCGGCAGCCAGCATCACCATGAAAATAAAGGGTATAAAACGCATAAAGGTGTGCAAAGTTAATAGATACCGGCAAATCTTGCATAAAAAAGATAGGCAGCGAAATCAGCGCCGTTAAGGTTTTGATAAATGCCGGTGCGGGGCAGGGGAAAACGGGCTGGATGCCAGCATATTACCAGCAATAATCCTCACAAAAAAGCCCCTTCGCAGAAGCGAAGGGGCTGTCTATCTATCAGCAAAAAGTAATCAGGATTATTTTTTACGCAGGTTCGGGTGCGGCGGAGCTACCTGTGCAGGTCCGTCTTCACCTTCCGAAGCGCCACGCAGATCAACTGTATCGTTCGGGCCATCTTCACCATATTTGAAGATGAAGCGGTCAGCGCTCAGTCCTTCTTTTTCTACCAGGTGCGTAATTACTTTGTTAACGTGATCCCAGCTCAGTTGCTGCTCTTTCTTGTTAGAAGAGCCGTAACCGATTACCACTACTTTACACTCAGGAGTGGCACGCAGCCTTGCAGCTACAGTGGCCAGTACAGCCTGCGCATCAGTAGAAAGTACATTAGAACCAGCTCTGAAGGATACGCTGGGCAGCATTCCCAGTTTCTCAGCACAGTCATCTCCTTTTTTGATCAGGTCTTCATAGCAGCTCTCATCCGGGCAGGGACATTTACCTACACCATCAGCATCCACCGGCTGGCAATGAGTGGGGGTGATCAGTTGCTTGTCTTTGCAATCAGGTACGCCATCACCATCTGTATCAAGGCTTACACCATGTGTATCAACCGGGCAGCCGGCAGGAGTTTGCTCACGGTCAAACTGGTCAGTTACACCATCACCGTCAGAGTCATCCAGTACTGGCTTGGGCAGTATCATGTGCTTGGGCTTGCGGATTTCCTGGTAAGCATAATCCAGCGGGTTCAGCCACCACAGCGGCTCCACTGATTTAGCACCCAGGTTAATGTTCAGGCCCACAGTCGCCATATTATAAGAATCAAAGTCGCGGGTCAGGTCGCCCTGCTCAGCCCAGCGCTGGCCGTCCAGCAGATCGTCTTTGATAAAAGTGATACGATCTTCAATAGCCAGGTTGAGCCTGTTGCTCAGTTTGAAAGCAATACCCAGA
>DAOLFO010000321.1:0-3772 GCA_035326305.1 Chitinophagaceae bacterium | reverse complement strand
ATGACCGCGACGGGCTGGTGGATGAAGACGGGTATGACGACCTGGATGGCGATGGCGAAATACTGATGATGCGCCGCAAAAATCCAAACGGCCGCTACCGGGTAGACCCCACAGAGCCGCGCCGGCTGATACAGGTAGGCCCCGATGAAAAAGGAGAATACGAAATGCTGGGACTGGAGGGAATAGACAATGATGGCGACGGGCTGGTAAATGAAGACGGCTATACCTTTCAATACGATCCCAACCGCGACTGGGGATGGGGATGGCAACCTAATTATATTCAGAACGGAGCTTACAAATATCCCTTCTCGCTGCCGGAAAACAGGGCGGTGATGGAATTTGTGATGAAGCATCCCAACATTGCAGCCGCACAGTCCTATCATAATGCAGGCGGTATGATATTACGTGGCCCCGGCGATCCTACAGACCAGGTAACATACAATGCGCAGGATGTACGGGTGTATGATATCATAGCGCAGAAGGGAGAGCAACTGATACCCGGCTATCGCTACCTCGTGGTGTACAAAGATCTTTATGCCGCTTATGGCGGTGAGCTCGATTGGTTTTATGGCGGCCGCGGCATTTATACCTACTCCAATGAGCTGTGGACTCCTTATCTTATGTTTAATAAGGAAGCCACCCGCGACCCGATGGATAACAGCTCCTACCAGTTTGACCGCTACCTGCTTTTTAAGGACGCTTTTGTAGACTGGCATGAATATGACCATCCGCAGTATGGGAAAATAGAGATTGGCGGCTTCAGGAAAAATTTTGGCCGTGCCCATCCCGGCTTCCTGCTGGAAAGCGATGCGCACCGCAATATGTCATTCACCATTTACCATGCGCACCATACCCCGAAGCTGGCTATAGATACGATAATGGAAAAAAACCTGGGCGACGGGCTGAAAGAAGTAACAGCCGTTATCCGGAACGAACGCCTGATGCCCACGCACAGCAGCCAGGACCTGAAATTTAAAATTGAAAGGCCGGACTATATCAGCATTGCAGGTGTGAAGGCAATAGCAGGCATGGTAGTGGACAATGCGGATCTGAACCTGACCACCGAACAAAAAAATGATCCGGCTACCATCAGCGTAAATAATATACCGGGGCTGGGCACTGTAAAAGTAAGATGGATAGTACAGGGCAATGGAAAATATACCGTAACGGTGGACAGCCGCAAAGGCGGCACGGCAAGCCGGACGAAATAAATTTCAGCTTATGACTCTCATGCAAAAGGCAACCATCATGCATGGTTGTCTTTTCTTTTAGCTATTGACATATCGGAAAATAAGCTGTACCTTAAGCCATCCAAATAACCTGTCAATGAACCCAGCCACCCTTTTCACCCAATGGTTTGACGAGGTATGGAACAAAGCCAACGAAGCTTTTATTGATGAAATGCTCCATGAGCATGTAATCACGCATGGGCTCGACCCAACCGGCACCGCTCATGGCAAAAAGGCCTTCCAGGATTATTATAAAAACCTGCGGGCTTCTTTTCCTGAAACGATTTTTGATACAAAAGTGCTGGTGCAGGATGCGGACACTGTCACTATCTACAGCAATATCACAGCAAAAAGCGACTCCGGCACTACGGTGGTATTCTGCGGCATTTCCACTGCCCGCTATGAAGGAGATAAGATTGCAGAAACCTGGAACTGCTATGACTTCCTGAAAATGTACCAGCAACTGGGGCATATCCTTGTATCAGCCATACAGGAAAAATAAAGCTTTCACATTCTTTACCCTGTATAAGCAGTCAGCCTGTTTTTTTCTTTACCTTTTGCCGGAAAATTTGTTGCCGGATGAAATTGCCTTTATTAAAAACTGCTCTCCTGTTTTTACCTGCGCTGGTACAAAAGGAAATACTTCATGCGCAGCCAACACTAAGTCCCGTCCGGTTGCAATGCGAATACCTGGAGAACCCGTTAGGCATAGATGCAGCACAGCCGCGGCTGAGCTGGCAGTTGGAAGGCGCTTACAATGGTGCAGCCCAGTCAGCCTGCCAGGTAATAGCAGGCACTGATTCAATGCAGGTAGCAGCAGCAGGATCAGTTTGGCATACAGAAAAAATCAGCGGCAGCGGGCAGCGGGTACTGTACAATGGCCCTTCGCTGCAACCATTTACCCGTTACTACTGGAAGGTGAGGATATGGAATGAATCAGGCCAGCCTGCAGAAAGCAAAATTGAATGGTTTGAAACCGGTATGATGCAGTCATCCAACTGGAGCGGGCACTGGATCAGCGATGGAAGGGACATACACCGCAAAGAAGCGCCACTCTTCCGAAAAAATTTTTCTTTACATAAAAAAATACGTACTGCCAGGGCTTATATCGCTGCCGCAGGATTATTTGAACTGTATATCAACGGCAGCCGCATTGGCAACCACCAGCTTGACCCGGTGTATACACGGTTTGACCGCCGTATACTCTATGTCACACATGATATCACCAGCGAATTGCAGCAGGGTATGAACGCTGCAGGTGTGATGCTGGGCAATGGCTGGTATAATCATCAGTCCACTGCTGTCTGGTATTTTCATGAAGCACCGTGGCGAAACCGCCCGGCATTCTGCATGGACATCCGCATTACCTATGAAGATGGCAGCACAGCAATCATTACTACCGACCGTAGCTGGAAAACAACCACAGGCCCTGTTATTTTCAACAGCATTTATACCGCAGAGCACTATGATGCCCGCAAGGAAATACCCGGGTGGAACCAACCATCTTTCAACGACTCCCTCTGGAAAAATGCTTCCCTTCGTGCTGTACCGGCACAGCAAATCACAGCGCAGGTGCTGCACCCTATCCGCCATACTGATACGCTGTACCCGGTAAGCATGAAAAAGCTCAGTGATACCTGCTATGTTTTTTCACTAAACAGGAATATTGCCGGCGTCAGCCAGGTAAAAGTCAGTGGTAAAGCCGGCACGGTGCTGAAGCTGAAGCACGGGGAACGGCTATATCCAAACGGCAGGGTTGATATCTCCAACATAGATGTACACTACCGCCCCACAGACGACAGCGACCCGTTTCAAACTGATATTTTTATTTTATCCGGAAAGGGTGAAGAAATTTTTTCTCCCCGTTTTAATTACAAAGGCTTTCAGCATATTGAAGTCACCAGCAGCCAACCGGTTGAGCTGGCAAAAGAAAGCCTCACCGCTTATTTCATGCACAGCGATGTGCCTGTGGCCGGCAATATACAGGCATCGCTGCCCCTTATCAACCAGATTGCAGTCGCAACAAACAGTTCCTATTTATCCAACCTGTTTGGATACCCCACAGATTGCCCGCAGCGGGAAAAAAATGGCTGGACAGGCGATGCACAGATCGCCATCGAAACAGGGCTGTACAATTTTGACGGCATTACTATTTATGAAAAATGGATGGCTGATCACCGGGATGAGCAGCAGCCTAATGGCGTGCTCCCTTCCATCATTCCTTCCAACGGGTGGGGATATGACTGGGGCAACGGCCCCGACTGGACAAGCACTATCGCCATTATACCCTGGAACCTTTATCTTTTTTATGGCGACAGCAAGGCGCTGGCAGATTGCTATGACAATATAAAACGTTATGTCAATTATATTGACCAGCGCTACCCCACCGGCCTTACCGATTGGGGGCTGGGTGACTGGATACCGGTAAAATCGCAGTCACCGGTAATGCTTACTTCCACTGCTTACTACTACGCCACCGCATCCATATTGTACAAAGCAGCGGCCTTATTTGACAAAAAAGAAGATTATGAAAAATACAAAGC
>DAOLFO010000320.1:0-3782 GCA_035326305.1 Chitinophagaceae bacterium | reverse complement strand
AACGGCCAGGGCTTTGCGATGTGGCGATAGTCCGTGTTAATGTAGCTTGGTAAGTTGATCAACAGTTGACCAATGAACCCACAGCTCAGCCCATGTTCTATCCCGCCATATCGCAAAACCTCTTGTTGGCGGATGTACTATTTTCTTACCATTTCAAGCTTCGAATAAAAGCCTTTCTTTTGTGCAGATGATACGATTTGCAGTGTCGTGCCGATATCGCCTTGATGAAAGAAAGATAATAAACCCAACATATAGTCATCTTGATACTCGTGAGGAATCACTGCGTTAAACGGGCGAGTTCCATCAACAAGTTTAAAGCCAGGCTGGATGCTTTCGAATGGTCTTAAAAAAAAGGTCATCCGTCGATAATCAACACTTTTAGGAATTAGGAAGAACTGCATACAAAATGCACCTTCACCTGGCAAAAGTTCCAATAAGGTTGACCCTTCGGGATTACCAGAAGTGAGAAAAGAATCGCCAATTTCCCGTACTACGGCGACATTAACCTCAGGATAAATTACTTCCTTGGGTATAGGCTTTAAAAGACTAAACTGCCTAAATACAAAAGTGACTGCATGATACATCCCATTAGTTAGCAGTTCCGCATTAATTGGAAGAACTTTCTCTCTTCTCTCAGCCGTTACTCTCGTATAATGATGATTGTTTTTCACTAAGTCTTTTCCAAAAGTCATATGATCAAAATCATACTCGCCTGGCAGTTCTGGAAAAAACGAGTATGATCCACCCTTATTTAGCGTAAGAACTCCCAACGTTTTGGACTTTTCACCAGCCATCAGATAGATAGGATGAACTTTGCCTATTGGGCCACCTTGATTCACTAACTTGGAAAAAACCCTATCAAATACATTTAACTGTAGCTCTCTACTATCGGCAGTTGCGTCGCTAAATGTATTTTCTACTATTAATTGGACAAGTTCCATGGTTTATTTTTCAATTGAAAACAGACTTTTTTTCAAGTATATCCGCCAACACATAAATATACGAAACTCATTAAAAAAATTCCCCTTGAAAATCAAACTATTAAGGGTACGGTCAATTAATATCTGTTTCGTAAATGACAATTATTAAAAATTCGAATGTATTGTTTTAGATTACCGCTCTATCCCCTGCTTCGCAGCCGGGTCCACCCCACATACATAGCCACGCTGCGAGACCCGGCCGGGATGGAGTAAATCAAAAATCAACAAATCAGAAATCACTAAATCCAATACGCCATAATATCCTGTACAGCGCCCCTGTCCTTCACCATTGGCCCCAATTCCTTACCTTTGCCCACAACGATTGCGATTAAGAATAATTAACTATGCTGCAGCCAGTATCCGCTTACAACAAAGGTTTTGCTGATTTGCTGCCGGTAAATTTCTACATACCGGACTAACCCGGTTTTTGCATCACAGCACACGCTGTCATTTTTCCTTATACCAAACTCTATTGCTATGTCCCGGAAACAAAAAGAAACAGCTATATATGTCAGTTCTGAAATCGGCACCCTGCGGCGCCTGCTGGTGCACAGCCCCGACAGCGGCATTGGAAAAGTGGTGCCCTCCAAGGCGCAGGACTGGCTGTTTGAAGACATTGTGCACCTTGATACCATCCGCCGGAAAGAATACGACTATTACACCAAGCTCCTGCTCTACTTCCTGGATCCGGGTAAGATAAAAGGACGGCTGAAAGAAATAGATAACAGCAAAAATAATTTCAACTTTTATAAGCCTGAGCATCCCGGCTTTTTCCGGTCAGAAAATGTAGTGGAACTGCAATGGCTGCTGGCAGAGATACTGGAGTCTGATACCATTAAGCACAAGCTGATCGCCTCTGTGTGCGCCATCGAAAACTGCTCCTATGAGCTGCAGGATAAGCTGGCCCTGCTGGATGGGCGGCAACTGGCCAAAGTATTTATCAGCGGCACGTCTAACGAAAAGGAAATGCTTTTCCCTCCTATTCCCAATTTTATCTTTACCAGGGATATCGGCATCGTCATCAATGACTATATCCTGCTGAACAAACCGGCCAAAAAAGCCCGCACACGGGAAGCGCTGCTGATGAAATATATTTTTTACAATCATCCGCTGTTTACCCGCTACCGGGATAAGATCATTGAGCTGCCGGACACTTCGCACCATTTCCTGCTGCCCCGCGATGGAGATGACCGGAAAGTGACACTGGAAGGGGGCGATATCATGGTCGTCAGCAAAGATCACCTGCTCATCGGCATCAGTGAGCGCACTTCGGCCGAAGCCGCACACCAGTGCATCAATATACTTTTTGAAAAAGGGATCGTAAAAAAAATCACTGTCATCCGTATTCCCAAAAAAAGGGATTACATGCATATTGATACCGTGTTTACACAGGTAAAAAGAAATACCTGGGTACTGCTGGGCGCTTTTTCTAAAAAAACGGTGAAAATGGAAGATGCCGACCCGGTACAGCGTACACTGGAAAGCAGTAAAAAAGATGATAAGATCAGGATCATCCAGTTTCGCAAAAAAGATCCTTCACAGCCCGTATACTTTGACAACCTGGAAGAGCTGCTGGCGGATATCAGCCGCCATGATCTTGGCACAGAGGACAAAGTAAAATTTATTTACTCCGGCAATAACGAATTTCCCTATGATGCACGGGAACAGTGGACTGACTCCTGCAACCTGCTGGCGCTGAAAGATGGTGTGGTGCTGGGCTACGACCGCAATGATAAAACGGTGGAAGCATTTCGCCGGGCAGGCTTTACTACTATACATATACACGATCTGCTACCGCAACTGGAAAGCGGGGCAATGCATCCGGAGCAGATGGCGGATACGCTGATACTGATGCCCTCTGCTGAGCTGTCAAGGGCGCGGGGGGGCTTTCACTGCATGAGCATGCCGCTGCTGCGTGATGATATTGATAAATAAAAATGAAGGCTGATGCAAAACACAAATCACCTGCTGATGATACGGCCCGTGCATTTTGGGTATAATGCCGCTACTGCCGTCAACAATGCCTTCCAGGTAAAGAACGATGATACAGATGTGCAGCAAAAAGCGCTGGAAGAGTTTGACAACTTTGTAAGCCTGCTGCTGCAAAAAGGGGTGGATGTAACAGTAGTGGAAGACACTCCTGAACCGCATACTCCCGATTCTGTTTTTCCCAACAACTGGATCTCTTTTCATGAAGACGGCACCGTGGTGCTGTACCCGATGTTTGCAGAAAACAGGCGGGCAGAAAGGAAGCAGCATGTGCTGGACACTATACGGAAAAAATTTTCTCAGCAAAGCTTCACTGACCTTACTCCCTATGAGCAATCAAATCTTTTTCTCGAAGGTACCGGCAGCATGGTGCTCGACAGGGAAAATAAAATCGCCTATGCCTGCCTTTCTCCCCGCACTTCGCAAAAGGTATTATCAGACTTTGGCGCAAAGATGGGATACCGTATTGTGGCATTTGATGCGGTGGACGAAAAAGGTTTTCCCATCTACCATACCAATGTGATGATGTGCGTGGCAGACAGGTACGTGGTGGTGTGCACAGACTGCATACCGGATAAGGGGCAGCGCCAGTTGCTGACAGATGCATTGTCCGCTACCGGCAAAGAAATCGTTCCGGTCAGCTATGTACAGGTCAACCAGTTTGCAGGCAACATGCTGCAGGTAAAAACAAAAACAGGCGCGCCATTGCTCATTATGTCCTCACAGGCATGGGAGTCCCTTTCCGGGGAGCAGCAGCAAAAGCTGCTTGGCTTCAACGAAGTGGTACATGCCCCGCTCTATACTATCGAAAAA
>DAOLFO010000018.1:0-20365 GCA_035326305.1 Chitinophagaceae bacterium | reverse complement strand
TATCTTACAGTATACCTGCGGGTGCTGCGCTATTTCCCGCATACGGGCTGCCCATTCATTCATTTCTTTTTTGGCAATGGCCGGCTTGGCGCAATGATCGATGATAAATGGCTGATCAGGAAAAGCTGTCACTAAACCTATCGCCGCCGGCAACTGGTGATGATAGACCAGGATATCATACGTATAGGAAAATGCAGCCAGCGCCGCTATCCCCCGCTGAAAATTTTTGCCTGATAAAAAATCATCCGGCTCCGATTGCGCAATATGCCGCCAGCCTTTGATGACCGGGTATTGTGAAAAATATTGCAGCCTTTCCTGCACATTTTCCTTTTGCAGATCCACCCATCCCACCACACCCTGTATAACAGGATGTGTTTTTGCCAGTTCCACCAGGAAATGTGTTTCCAACTCTGACTGATCGGCCTGCACCGCCACACAGCCATCCACGCCATTGCGCCGCAGCGTACCTTCCAGTGTATGCGGCAGGTAGTCCTGCTGCAGCGTTTTCATCCCTTCCATCCAGGTATCCCGCTGCTTATTGTATTTCCAGAAGTGTACGTGTGCGTCAATTACCGGCGTTTTTTCCTCTGACATAAGCGTTTATTTATTTCTGTGTAGCCATTAGTTGTTAGCCATTAGCCGCAAGAGCAGTACGCTTGCCGGTTTTAATTCGCAACCAGCTACTCATTACTCATTTACCCCTTCAGCGTTTGATTTTTATTTTTTTGCACTTATCCGCTTCCTGTTTCTTAAGATTTGCAATCAGCATTTAATGCTTATCATTTCTTACTGGATTTTACTCCATGCCACACATTCCTGCCGGGATGTGCCCAGCCCGTCAATGCCCAGCTCCACCACATCGCCCGGCTGCAGGTATACCGGCGGGTTAAACCCTAAGCCCACACCAGCCGGTGTGCCGGTGGAAATGATATCACCGGGCAGCAGTGTCATAAACCTGCTGACATAAGCAATCACATACGGTATATTAAAAATGAAGTTGGACGTATTGCCGTCCTGCATTTTTTTTCCATTCACTGTCAGCCACAGCCTCAAATTATTTACGTCCTTTATTTCGTCCTTCGTTACCAGCCAGGGACCCAGCGGCGCAAAGGTATCACAGCCCTTTCCCTTGTCCCAGGTGCCGCCCCGCTCCAGTTGAAACTCCCGCTCACTTACATCATTGTGCAGGCAGTAGCCCGCCACATAATCCATAGCTTCTGATTCTTCCACATAGCTTGCTTTCTTTGCTATTACTACAGCCAGCTCCACCTCCCAGTCTGTTTTTACAGCATTACGGGGTATCATAATCGCATCACCAGGCCCTGCCAGCGAAGTGGTTGATTTCATAAAAATAACCGGCTCAGCAGGAATGGCCGCACCGGTTTCCTTAGCATGGTCTGCATAGTTTAACCCGATACATACTATCTTCGAAGGCCTTGCCACAGGAGCACCCAACCGTACAGCAGCGGGCAACTGAGGAAGCGCTGCTCCCGTGGAAGCAATCACTTTTTCCAATAAGGAGAGCCCGTCATTTTCAAAAAAATGTTCATTATAATCCTGTACAAACTGTGATACGTCCAAAAGCCTGTCATCTATACATACGCCCGGCTTTTCCTTGCCTGTTTCTCCAAATCGGATTAGCTTCATGCTGCTATAGTTTTAATAATTTCTTTAATGAATATTCTTTATTGGCCATTGTTTTAAAAGAAACTTTTTGATCTCCGTACTTAATCACCACAGGATTGCCCAGCCGGGAAATAATAGCGGCATCCACCAGTTTTCCTTCCTGCCATTGCAGGGCAATCTCAAAGCCGCCCCTGGCCAGTAAACCTTTTATAGCGCCGGTATTCCAGGCAGTCGGTAATGCAGGCAGCAATTGTATATAACCATTATGGCTTTGCAGCAGGGCCTCAGCAATACCGGCTGTTGCGCCAAAGTTACCATCTATCTGAAAAGGCGGATGCGTATCAAATAAATTATCCAATGTAGATTTTTCCAGCAATGCCTGCACATGATCGCCAACATTTTTTCCATCCAGCAATCTTGCATAGAAATTGATAATCCAGGCCCGGCTCCAGCCTGTGTGCCCGCCACCATTAGCTAATCTTCTCTCCAGTGTTTTCCGGGCGGCTGCAAATAAAGCAGGCTGCTCCGGCGTAATGGTTGTACCCGGGTGAAGGCCCAGCAAATGGGAAATATGCCTGTGCCCCGGCTCCACTTCATCATAGTCTTCCATCCATTCCTGTATGCCGCCTGTTTTCGGGCTAATCCTTATTGGCGGCAATTGCTTTAGTGCCGCTTCCAGTTCTTTTGCAAATGCCGCATCGGTTTTTAAAATTTTGGCAGCGGCAATGCAGGCTTTGTACAGCTCCATGATTGTTTGCACATCAATAGCAGGTGCATAGGTTATCTGCTCAGCCTTGCCATTGGGCAGCCGGAAAGCATTTTCCGGTGACATGGAGGGAGCTGTTACCAGATAGCCGTTTTTATCCCTGACCATAAAGGATTGGATAAAAACTGCCGCCTCCTTCATAACAGGATAGGCCTGCTTGGCCAACCACTCTTTATCACCATTAAATAAATAATGATCCCAGATATTTAAGCTGAGCCACGCACCGCTCAGGGGAGACAATGACCAGTGTATCCCTGAATGGGGGGCCGTTTTGCCAAACACGTCTGTTGCGTGATGTATCATCCACCCGGCTGCATTATAGGTTTCCTTTGCCGCCACCCTTCCCGGTACCCGCAATTGATCCACCAACTGTGCATAGGGCGCAAAGGCCTCCGAAGTATTGGCCACATCCACCGGCCAGTAATTCATTTGTATATTAATATTGGTATGATAGTCCGAATTCCACGGGGCTGTAAAGTGATTATTCCATATTCCCTGCAGGTTGGCAGGCAGCACCGCAGGCGCCCTGGAAGAGCTGAGCAGTAAATACCTGCCAAACTGAAAGTATAATGTAATCAGTCCCCGATCAATTGTTCCCTGCTTTACCTGTGCCAGCCGCTCGTTGGTAGGCAAATGATCATACTTATCCTCGCCCAGGCTGAAGGAGAGCTTTGCCATCTTTGGGGCAAACTCATCCAAATGATTTTTCAACAATTGCTCATAGGTATGGCCGGCTGTTTTAGCCAGAATAGCTTCGCAGGTTTTCTGCGGGTCAATGGAGCGGTCAAAATTCAGCCGGGCCAAATTATAATCGGTGGCGCCGGTGATAAGCAGGGTAGCCGTTGTTGCATTAGTTACATACAGTGTATTGGCTCCCTGTGTAGCTGTTCCCCCCTGCATCACCAGGTTCAGCGAAGCGCTGAACTTCATATGCAGGCCGCCCGGCCCTTTCCTGCTATCTGCCAGATCAGCCACCTGTCCTGTCATCCGCAAGGAATGATCGCTTACGGCCTGTGTAAAGGCATCCTGCTGGCGATTGAGCGCTACTTTAAATTCTAACTGACCAGGCTTGCTGCTTTCCAGGTGAACAACAATAATATTATCCGGCGCAGATACAAAGACGGTTCGCTTATATACAACATCATTCGCTGTAAACTGTACCGTGGCAATGCCCGTACGCAGGTCAAGGCTGCGGGTATAGCCGCTCACTTCTTTTAAATGGGCAAAACTAATGTCTATGTCCGCCAGCGTTTGGTAAGAGCCAAATTCCGGCGGTGTGCCTAAAAGATATTTATTGCTCAGCGCATGTGCTTCTTCATTTTTTCCCTCTAACAATAAGCGCTGTATTTCTTTACTATTGGCGGCTGCTTGCGGATTATTGTTATTCAACTGCGAACCGCTCCATAAAGATTCTTCGTTGATCTGGATTTTTTCTGCAGCCACTGTTCCATATACCATGGCTCCCAGCCTGCCGTTCCCTACCGGCAGCGCATCGTTCCAGGCAGCGGCCGGTTTTGTAAACCATATTTTCATTGGTTCCTGCCCAGCCGCCGTTTTCAACAACAATAATCCAATAACGATCATCATACTTCTCATACTGCTAATTATTTAGCTTAATAAATCCACCGTCTATCGGGTAATCACAACCGGTAATAAAAGATGCTTCATCGCTGCACAGGTACAAGGCAAGGTGTGCCACTTCCTCCGGCTTTGCCATCCTGCCCACCGGTTGTGTTTTTGACAGCTTGTCAAACATCTCCTGCTCCCTTCCAGGATAATTTTTGCTGATAAACCCATCAACAAATGGCGTATGCACCCGCGCCGGTGAAATACAATTGCAGCGGACACCATCATGAATATAATCTTTAGCTACTGAAAGCGTCATACCCACCACAGCGCCTTTTGTCATAGAGTAAGCAAAGCGGTCAGGCAGGCCTACTGAAGAAGCAATAGATGCCATGTTGAGCACAGCACCGCCCTGTTTTTTCAGAAACGGCAGGGCCGCCTGCAGACAATTATATACCCCTTTCACATTTACCCGCAACAGCCGGTCAAAGTCTGCCTCGCCGGTTGTTTCTGCTGTGCCTACATGGGCCACGCCTGCATTGTTTACCAGGATATGAAGGCCGGCAGCACCCCCAATCTTGTCTATGATGCTTTTTACCTGTTGCTGGTCACTTACGTCACAGCCATGTGCAGATGCCGCACCTCCGCCCCCCCTGATTTCTTCTGATACAGCTATGGCCCCTTTTTCATCAAAATCCAGGATATGCACTTCTGCCCCCTGCCGGGCAAAGAGAACGGCTATCGCTTTTCCTATGCCGCTGCCGCCGCCTGTAATAATCGCTGTTTTATTTTTTAAGCTGAACATATAATCGTTGAAAGTTAAAAGTCAAAAAAATAAAAAATCCATTACACTACCCGCTGATGCCATGAAAATATACTGGTGAACGGATTGCGACGCAACAGGTGATGCCATGAAATATTATAGCCGGTACCAAAATAAATAACCCAAACAACTGCTTATTACTGCAAAGAAAATATTTTATCCATCAGCACCCATTTCTCTCCGGGCTTAGCGCCGGGAATAGCCTGCTGGTATTTCCACATCAGTTGCTCCCACTCCTGCACTTTGCTGTTGGCTGCGTCTGCCGCCGCTTTATTTTCAAAGCTGAAATCACCGGTTGTTTCCATCACCATAAACAAACGGTTGGCAAAGCGGTATATTTCCATTTGCTGAATACCCGCTTTGCTAATGCTGGCTTTTATCTCCGGCCATACGGCCCGGTGGTGTTCTTCGTACTCTTTTATGAGCTGCGCATCATTTACCAGGTCAAGCGCCAGGCAATATCTTTTCATACTTTTTAGTTTTGATACGATGTGCTGTTAAGCCCTCTGTTTACTCCTGGTGATTAAAAAAAATTACCGCTAAGCACGCAAAGTTTTTTTTGTATGAATATAATTTAACAGCATTCCAGCTTTATTTTAATACCTCCGTTCCTTTCTCCGTATGCCTGTACCCTTTCAGGGCAAATGCCAGCACTACGGCAAAGCAAATAAGCGGCACTGAATAGCCGTATTGAATATTCCCCGTTTCATCGCTAATATAGCCCAGCAGCAGCGGCAGCAGTGCGCCGCCCACAATGGCCATAATGATCAGGCTGGAGCCCGACTTGGTATCCGGCCCCAGGTCTTTTATCCCTAATGCAAAGATGGTGGGGAACATGATGGACATGAAAAATGCAATGCCCACCACTGCATACAAAGTGATAATGCCTGAACCAAAAATAGCCACCAGCGACAGCAGCATACTTAAAAATGCATATAAGGCAAGCAGTCTCTGCGGGGCAATGAACTTCATAAAAAATGTTCCGGCAAATCGCCCAAGCATAAAAGCCAACCCTGCCGCTCCTGTATACCAGGATGCTTCTTTCTCTGATATACCCGCCGCCTTCGTGGCAAAAAGTATTAAGAAGCTCAGCACACATACCTGTGCACCCACATAAAAGAACTGTGCCACCACTGCCCAGGTAAGATGCTTATGCTTAAAAGCGTGTAGTATGCCACGGCTTTCCTGCTCATCATCTTTTTTATCCGGCAGCTTTGTAAAGAAAAACACAGCGGCTACTAACAGAATAACAGCACCCAGAATAATGTAAGGCGTTTTTACAGTAGACGTTTCAGCAAGCAAGTAGGCCTGCCGTGCCTGGTCTGTCATAAGCGCCATCTCCGCATCTGTCTTTGGCTGATCGGCCAGTATAAAATGCCCGCCGATGATGGGAGCAATAAAGGCAGCAAGGCCGTTAAAAGACTGGGCAAAATTCAGCCGCTGCGTGGATGTTTCAGGCGGGCCTAATATGGTAGCATAGGGATTGGCGGCTGTTTCCAGTATCGTCAGCCCGCATGCCACCACAAATAATGCGCTTAAAAAAAATGAATACTGCATGGTATTGGCCGCGGGCACAAATAAAAAACAGCCTATGGCAAAAAAAACAAGCCCTATCAGTATCCCTGTTTTATACCCGTATTTCCGCATGATAAGCCCTGCCGGGATAGCCATGAGAAAATAGGCGATAAATACGGAAAAATCAACCAGTGAAGCCTGTACGGTAGAGAGGCTGAAAGCCCTGCGCAAATGCGGAATGAGAATCGGATCAAGATTATGCACAAAACCCCAGAAGAAAAACAGGCTTGTTATCAGTATAAACGGTAAAAGATATTTATTCGTTGATTTCATATGCCCTCAATCGGTTGAGCGCATAAGTTAGGTTATTTACAGGTAGCCGCCACCCTTTACCAGCCTCCTTTTTTAACTAAAACGATTGTGTAAAATACAGAGCAGAAATAATCACGGCTTTGGCCGCCACCCGGCAAATATATTTTTCAGCGTATACCGCTTTACCTGCTTTTTTGAAAGCTGGTGGCTCCAGCCAGCCCGCTTACCAGGGGCCGCACCGGGGCCGGCGGATTTATATTCGGCGTAGAATGCTGTTTTTTCATTGGCAGGATTGCGCCAGTTGTCCCAGCCTTCCGGCCGTATATGGCTGCCCAACTCACAGCCGATAAATACAGTGCGGGCATAGGGCCGCCAGGGGCGGCCCAGGTATACCTTCTTTGCCGCTGCATCAGCCGTGATGCGGCAATTGAAAAAAACATAACCATACTCCTTCCATTGCGGCGTGGATGCAGCAGTGATATAAGAATCTGATAAGCTTTTTATTTCACAATTGTCAAACACAGCAGTGGCAGGGCCAAAAATAAAATCAGTTGTTCCTTCAATATAGCAGTTGTAATAATACTGGCGGGTACTGTCCCCTGCCGTAAGTAAGGTATCCTGGTTGCCCAGCAGGTTGCAGTTTTTCATTACAAACCTGTCTCCATCCACATGCAGCGCCACCGCCTGCCCTACCCGCCCTGCTGTATTTTGCACTGTTAAGTTTGTAATGGTCACATCATTGCCCTGCACCCACATGGTGTAGGAGGAAAAAGTGCTGTACCGCCTGTTGTTTGCCACCGTATCTGCATGAATATATTTCCCGGAATAGTCGTCATTGGTAATGACAGTTCCTTCCCGGTTTTCTCCTTCCAGCGTAATATTAGTGACCCAGGAAGGGATGACCAGCTTTTCTTTGTATACACCGTTTTTTATCTTAATCAGCAGCGGCTCCGGTGAATAAGCCCTTACGGCATCTATCGCCTGCTGTATCGTTATATAATCACCGCTGCCATCCTTTGCCACCACCAGCACGCTTTTATACAGTTGCGGATTATTATTCTGTGCCTGCCCGGCCAAAACCTGGAAAGCAAGAAATAAAAAAGCTACTACCGGTTTTATACAGCTATTTCGTATCATGAAATATTTTTTTCAGAAAATCGTCCATATGCTTCACCGTGGGCAAAAACCACGGATGGAATAAACAAAAGGAATGTGGTGAATTTTCAAATGTATGCACTTCGCTGTATACGCCCCGTTCATTCAGTATTGTAATATAATCATCGCGGCCGGCATGCATACGGGCCACACTGCTGTTGATAAACAGTACCGGTGGTGAATGCCGGGCATAGGTCAGCGGTGAGGCCGCTTCCCAGAGCGAAGGATTATCTTTTTTCTCATACCCCAGCCAGTACGCAGCAGCTGATATCTTTTTCCCATCACCGCTTTCACCGCTTTCGGGATGCACAAAGGATAAGGTACCATCAATATCAATAATAGCGCTAACCCTGCTGCTAACATTTTCTCCTGCATCATTAACCAGCTCCGGGAAGGGCCTGTCTCCCGTAGCGCCGGCCAGGGCAGCTAACTGGCCACCCGCTGAGAAACCGGCCAGCACGATACGGCTGGTATCCACCCCATACTCAGCCGCATGGTTGCGCACCCATTTAACCAGGTTTTTAATATCATGCAATGCCGCCGGAAATAATGCTTCTGTGGACAGGCGGTACTCCGGCGTGATGCATATATATCCCCGCAGGGCCAGTTGCTGCGCCAGCGCATGATGCTGCCTGCGGCTGCCCGAACGCCAGCCCCCGCCATGTATCATAATGATGACTGTCCTTTGCTGCTGCGTTTTTGCCGAAGGCTGAAATATATCTGCCAGTAATGAACGCTCTCCTGTGCGGGAGTATACTATATTTTCCCGCACAAGAATACTGTCAGATTTTATTTCCTGTGCCACTGCAATAGCCGGATGCGTTTTGCGGGTGCTGCTGTATGCAGCATGAGTGGAGTAAGAGGTATCAGGTATGCCGGTAAGCCCTGCCGTGACGGTGGGTTGGGAAAAAATATTTCCGCAGAGCAGGGAGGCCACTGTTATAATCAGCAGCCGGTTGAGAAAATACTGATATGGTTTCCCATTCCGGGCCATTTACTTTACGGTTCCTTCCACAATACGCTCTGCCAGCTCCGGCAACTGCGCCCTGATATCTTTCAATACAATTTGCGCAATTTTCCGGGCGCCCAGTTCGCTGAAGTGGGTATTATCGTTCCTGCCATTGGGATAGTTGGGGTGCTCACCCGGCTCCAGTTGCAGAAACAGGAGCTTTGAAAACTCAGGGCCATACTGCTGGTACAGCTCACGGCTTTTTGTATCCAGGTCAATCAGCACCGTCTTTTCTGCACTGGCCACTTCGGTGGTGAGGGCACTGTATACCCGGTGTGTTTCTGCTGCCTTGCCTTCCTTATCAAATTTCCGGCGTGATACCGGTGTGATTAATACGGGTATCGCTTTTTTCTGCCTCACTTCGTGAATAAACGCTCTCAGGTTCAGCTTAAAGCTATCGGGCGGCGCATACCTTTCTTTCTTTTCCACCGCTTCATCATTATGCCCAAACTGTATAAAAACATAGTCACCATCCTGTGCATTGTCCACTATCTTTTGCCAATGCCCTTCACTGCGAAAGGTTTTGGTGCTCCTGCCATTCTTTGCCAGGTTCCTTACCGATACGGTACTGTCCCAGAAATAAGCGAAAGGCATTCCCCAGCCAGTTTCCGGGTATACTCGCTGCTCCTTGATGGCTATAGTGGAGTCGCCGGCCAGCCAGATAGTGATTTTCTTTTTTGGCTTGCCTGCCAGCAAAAAAATGACAGCAGCCGGTAATAGTGTCCATGCTTTTTTCATACACCATCATTTTGATACCTGACTGGCGGGCACCAGTGCATTAATATACATTTCAATATTCGTATAGTGCTTATCCAGCGTAAAGAGCGATGCATCTTTTGCATCATTGGGGTTAAGGCCGTGTTTGGTTTCCCATGCATCCGGCATGCCGTCACCATCACTGTCCGGCGGCGCTGCAGCACTGCGCAATGAAGGCCATGCATTTACTGTCTTTTCATACGGCGTACCATGCGGGTACCCGCCCTGCACATCAATGATGCGGCCTGTCCTGTTCCTGACATCCATGGCAATACGTGCATCCAGCGTATCCCTTACGGGCAGGCTGGCCCCGCTATACAGCAGTATCTTTTCATAGGAAACAGCAGCTTTTTCACCAGGTATTGTTATTGCTTCCAACGGTTTCTTCACCGTTGCTTCCTGCTTGTCGGCTTCTGTGCCTTTATTGCCCATGTGTATACCGGGCCAGTTGTTACGGCTTACATCCGGGGCACCATCCACATAGTTGCCTTCCACGTAGTATTTGCCAAAAGGCGTATTGTTCTTTTCATTCCGGTTTGGATTTACAATGCGATAGCGCACGCCCTTCTTTGTATCGGGCCCGTATTTGAAATAATTATTTACCAGGTTATAAGTACCGCCTTCCCCGCCATAAATATTATTATGCCCCCAGTTGTAAATAAGGTTATTTCTAAAGTCAGCCAGCTCTGTTTCCGCTCCCAGCCGCACACCGTTGAAGCGGGGCGTGCGGCTGTTGCAGTGAGCAATCAAATTGTAGTATGCAGAAAAGCGGGTACCGCCCCAGATACCGCCGTAGCCATGGTTTTCAAAATCAGTATCGCCTTCTTCAAAGTGATAGGAATAGTTAAGCGGCTCCGCAATAATATTCCACTGCAGCGTGGTACTGTCCACATTATATACGGATATTACCTCATCGGTGCTCCAGCTAAAGCTGCAATGGTCAATAATAATGTTTTTCTTCCTGGAAGCGCTGAATACATCATCATGCCCGCTGCCGGGCACTTTACCTGCATTCTGGTAGCGGTCGCCCATGCGAAAGCGCAGGTAGCGGATGATAACATTATCGCCTCCTATACCTGTGGAATGATCGGCAAGGCAAATGCCATCACCCGGTGCAGTTTGCCCGGCGATGGTTACATCTCCTTTAATGACCAGCTTGCTTTTCAGGTGAATGGTGCCTGATACGGCAAATACAATAATGCGTTTACCATTAGCAATGGCTGCTTTGCGAAAGCTGCCGGGCCCGTCATCTTCCAGGTTTGTCACTACTATTACCCGGCCGCCGCGACCGCCGGTTGTATACTTTCCAAATCCTTCCGCACCGGGGAAGGCCAGTTGCTGTGCACCGGCCGGCAGCCAGCTATAAATCATGACCAGTGCCATGGCCGCTATACGGATTATATATTTCCTATACTTCTGCATTATTCTTTTTGTGCGCTGGTGATATAACTTACCAGGCTGTTGATATACACTTCTATATTATCATAAGCCAGGCTCAGGTTACGGCCATTGGCATTTGCTTTTTTCGGATCCAGCCCTTTGGCTGTTTCCCAATCATCCGGCATACCATCACCATCGGTATCAGCAGGCGAAGCTGATGACTGCAGCACCGGCCAGCCGCCTGCATCGGCCTGCGTATCTATAATGCCCTTGCTGCTGCCATTTGAACCATTGGCAGAAAAGCCACCTGTTCTTACATCATTGATGATACGCAGATCCACCGCATCCCGCTTCAGGCTGGCGCCGGCATAGTCCAGCACCTGCCCGTAAGCTTTTGCTGCTGCATATGTGACGATATTTTCATTCACAGGGTGGGCAGCCGTCATACGCATGGCTGCTTTATCTGCCTCCGGCACGGTGCCATAGCTGTTATGAAACTGGTTGTATACACCGTATGTCCAGTTATCATCTGTGGCCCTTGCGCTGCCTTCCACAAAATTTCCATTGATATAAAACCTGCCCCACTTATCATACACAGCAGTGCCGGCCACTTTATTTTTGTCTGGTGAAAAAATACGCTCTTTTTTAGTAGTGGCAGGGCCGGGCTTGTAATAGTTATTGACAATATTAATATTCATTGCTTCGCCACCATAAGCGCTGTTGTTTGCCCAATTGTATATCACGTTATTTCTTACATCAGTCAAATCGGTCAGGGCATACGCATCGCCGGCCCTTTCGCCAAAGCGGGGATTGCGGCTGTCATGATGTGCCAGCAGGTTGTGATGAAATGTGGCATATTTACCTCCCCATATACCGCCATAGCCATGGGCACCTTTGCCATGCACAGAGTTGCGCAGGCTCTCTGATATAATGCACCATTGCATAGTGAAATAATCATTTTGGTAAAAAGAAGAGCATTCGTCTGTGCTCCAGCTCATAGAGCAATGATCAATGATGATATTTTTTCTTTCAAACCCGCCTATGGGATCGCCTTCCTGCTGCGCTGCATCGCCCATGCGAAAACGCAGGAAGCGGATAATGACATTATCCGCTTTTACACTCACCGGGTAGTCCCGCAGGGTAATGCCATCGCCCGGCGCTGTTTGCCCGGCTATGGTGATATCATTGTTACGGATATCCAGCGGTGATTTTAGCGTGATGGTACCTGAAACGGTAAAGACAATAATCCTTGCTCCCGCTGCATTTACCGCATCCCGCAGGCTGCCGGGGCCGGAGTCGTTTAAATTGGATACTTTGATCACCTTGCCTCCACGACCACCAGTTACATCCCGCCCAAAGCCTTCAGCACCCGGAAAAGCAAAAGCAGCTTCCTGCACAGGGACAGGTCCTTGCGGCGTCTCCGGCTCAGGTATATCCGGCTTATTGCTTTTTGAGCAGGTGGCAAATGCCAGCAGCGACAGGCCCAGGAAAATTTTCGGCAACAGCATAGCCATTAATTTCATTTGAATAGTTTTCATATTACTGATCTGGCCGGGTTTGCATAAAAACATCTTCTCTATGCCTGCTGTTACGGGCAAACAGAAAAAAATTTGAATGCTTACAGGCAACCAGGTGCTGGTCAAAATAAAGCAGGTTACCCTTCCGCGGATAACCTGCCGTGATATGTTATGTTACCGCCATCTCGGATCACCGGATGTGGCTTTACCGGTAAAAGTGTTGTCTTTGATTAAAAAATTTCCTGCAGCGGGATCGGTAAACAGGTCGGTGCTGGCCTTATCATACTGGATCATATCCGGTATGGCATTATTTGATATGACGGCATCCGTGGTAAGGTATGAGTTGCTTACAATTGGTGCACCTGATGCCCGTATGCCCCTTGCTGTGCTGGTGGGCGACAGTGTTTTGCCAAATATATTATTGCTGAACAGGAAGGTGCCGGCCGGCTGCGCATTGTAATCAATAAAGTAACGTCCGTTGCCTACTGTGTTATCAAATGTGCAGTTCTCGATCTTTACTGATTGTGACCCCACTGCATTATGCAGTATCAGCCCATAGCCGATTTTATAGAAGGTGCTGTTGGTAAGCTCAATGTTATCAAATTTTCCGGTGGCCACATTGGTATGGATCATGGCATAGGTGCCATTAGCATTATTGTCGCCAATATCGTATACTATGCATTTATTCATCACTACTTTACCAATGCTGATGGCATTAGCGCCCTGCAGGCGGAGCGGTGTGTTGGCAAAATTCCTTACGATGCAATTTTCAAAAATGATTTCGCCGGTATTGCTGGCAGCGCTCTGGTTGAAGATATAGTTGCGTTTGGAAGCTCCCGGATCATTATCCTGGTAGCCGGTCAGGTCTATATTTTCAAATTTGATTGTTCCGGCATTGGCAGGGAGCGTAATGCCATTAAAGGCCAGCACCGGTTTTTCGGGGCCATCTTCTCCCCAGATGGTAAAAGAAGCTCCGTCAGGCAATGTAATACCGTTATCTGTTTTGTATACAGAGCCCTGCAGCAGCACAAAGATGGTTCCGTTATTGATCGGGCCTGCCAGCAGGGCAGCCAGATCTTCTTCAGTACCTACTTCAATAACGTTTGGCCCTGTGGGTATATCGGCTTTGGTGGTAAAGGTCTGTTTTCCGCGGATAGAAGCATTGTTGTATAAATCTGCTGTATACGCTGTCTTAGGCGTTAACCCGTCAATCAGCTTTTCACCAGCCGATTTTTCTCCCGCACTAATATCATAGCGCACACCATTGATCATGAAATGTGTTACTTCATTAGGTATCATCCAGCGCAGTGTTGCGGCACGCGGGGCCAGGTCTGCGATATCCACACCGTACATGATCTGCTCCGTAAGGGTGAGGAAAGTAACTGCTGCCCAGTCAGACTCCGGGACTTCACTGCTTTTTGCTTTGATACGGGCTGAGTAACGGGTTTCTGACTCCAGCGATTCCGGGATAGTAAAGAATATGCCATCTGCGTCTTCCTCCCCCCCGGTGTCATACGTTTTTACAATGCTGCTGAACTGCAGGCTGTCTTTACTCAGCTCAATGGTATAGCTCTCTGTACCCGGCTTTGCTTTCCAGCGCAGCGTCACCGTTACCCCATCCACCACGCTGATCAGGCCGGTAGGCCGGAATAACCGCTTTTTACTTTCATCCACTTCCCATTCGTTGTATTTTTTACAGGCACTGAACACAAGAGCCAGCAGCCCGCAGAGCAGGAAGGAAAAACGTATTGTCAGGTTCATTTTTTTCATACAATCATTGCTTGTTTCATGAATGAATGACAGCCGGGCTTAGAAGCCATAGCTGTTTTGCAGCTTACCCTGCGATTCGCTGAGTATGGAGCTGTGAATGGGATACAGGTGCCTGTTGGGCACCGGTGAAGTGAGCCCGCTGCTAAACAGGTCTATCTGCTCTGTATAAGATGCCTTGTTGCTGGCAGACAGGCCTGCCATCCAGTTGATGCGGGTATAGCCGGGTATGTTGTCAGTGCCACGATCCTGGAAGAAGTTGATATCCGCTTTGTCCAGTATTTCATTGTTGGATTCATATTTATAAAACAGGAAGCGGGGCAGGTTTTGATAAGGCGCTTCGCCGTTCAGCATTTTTTTAAATGCCACCCGCTGCTCTTCAATTTTAGCAGTCAGCATATTCCACCGTACCAGGTCATATTTGCGTACAGCTTCCCCGCCAAACTCCCAGGCCCTTTCGTCCACTATTGCATTGAAGAATGCTTCTTTACCACTCAGCCCGTCCACATAGGCATCCACTTTCTCTGCCTGGTCGGCCGGTGCAAAGGCCCTTCTCCTTACCTGCTTCAGCGCATCTTTGGCCTGTGCGGTGGGCCCGCTGATCTCATTTTCCGTTTCAGCAAACATCAGCAGCACATCGGCGTAGCGCATCACGGCCCAGTTTACCCCGTACCCAAACTTACCATTGGCCGCAAGGTTCATTGACTGCCAGGAGCTGCCCATAAAGCGCTGATCCCATTTGGCAAAATTGTAAGAGAGCGGGTTTGTCTGAAACACTTCTTTGACTTCGCCGGCAGAGTTGCTGTACATATAGTAAGCTATTGTATAGTCGCGGCGCAGGTCTTTCTGATCAAAAGAGTAATAATAATAGGCAGTTGTGTTTACCACATTGGCATTGTTACCATAGCCATATTTTCCATTGGTATAAAAACGGATGCCTATGGAGTAGCCCATTTCACCGCTGCGGCCCAGGCCGTGTGCCACTTCAAACATCGGCTCATTAAAGGCCCCGTCAATTTCGTGTGCGCAAAGTTTTTTCCAGATATCCAGGTAAGAGCTGTTGAGCTTATGCGGGCCTTCATTGATAATGTCAAGGCATTGCTGGCGGGCCAGCGCATAATAGGTTTGCCAGTTGCTGCCCCTTTCTGTCGGGAAGCCCGTTTTATTTCTTATGGAGTAACCACCGCGGGTCAGCGCTATGCGGGCAGTAAGTCCCTTAATAAATCCTTTCGTGATTTTCTCCACCGTACCATAATTGCCGGAGCCTACCCAGGGAACATAATCAGCAGCTTCCAGCAGGTCACTGATCAGCACTTCCATAATGCTATCGCGGTCAGTGGGCGGCAGGTATACATTAGACAGATCATATTTGGTGGGCTCCGCCTTGAAAGGCACATCGCCCCAGTTTTTTACCAGCTCAAAATAACCCAGTGCACGCAGCGTCAGCGCCTCTCCGAGATACGCTTTCATGCGGGATGAATCAGCAGTACCCATCAGCGGGCTTTTGCGGATGCCATCCACTGCCAGGTTGGCCCGCTCTATCATTTTATAAATCTGCGACCACTCCCGTTGTATGCTGTTGTTATCCGGCGTGCCGAGATAGTTGGACAGGCCCCGGTTTGTATTTTCCCGGTAGCTGGTGGCATTGGCCCCCACTATTTCAATATCACTGTTAGTGGCATAGTTCAGCGGCAGCCTGGCCGAGTACAACTGATCCTGCGTGAGCAGGGCATAGATGCCGGTGAGGGCAAACTCCGTATAGGCCAGCGAAGCATACACCACATCCGGCGTATACTCTGACGGAGAGGAAGTGCTCAGAAAATCCTTCTTGCAGGACTGCCATCCCATTGCTGCCAGCGCTACGATATACAGGAATCTCTTTTTCATGCGGGAATCGTTTTATTTTTTAACGGCCTTTGCAGGCTTATTAAAAGAATTATTTTATTTAAAAGGTCACATTAAACCCTGCTATAAACGAGCGGCTCTTCGGATATGCCGAATAGTCCACGCCAGGTGTAAGCGGCGGGTTGCGGCGGGTATCCACTTCCGGATCAAAACCGGAATAACGGGTAAACACATGCAGGTTATACGCCGATACATATACCCGCAGGTTTGACATGCCGGCCTTTTTTGAAATACGGCTGGGGAAAGTATACCCTACCGTCAGTGTATTCAGCCGCAGGAAAGAACCATCTTCAATAGCCCAGGAATGCAATGGCGTCACCGTCATGATAGGGTGCCAGATAGTAGCATCCTGGTTCAGCTCACGCAGGCGGTCAGGATTAGCATTGGCACCGTGGTAAATATTCAGGCCGGTAACCGGGTCAATGGTGGTAAACCGGTGATCGAGACTCATATCCTCTACCAGGTTTTGATACTTGCGGGTAAGGAGATAGGCAGAGTAATCCAGCTTATTTGCATTATAAATATCATTGCCATACGACCAGTTCAGGAAAGCAGATACATCGAGGCCTTTATAGCGGGCCTGCAGGTTGATACCGCCTGTATGCAGGGGGTTGGCATTACCAATGATCGTTTTATCGTAGCTGTCTATTATACCATCGGGCACGCCATCCGGCCCGCTGATGTCTTTAAACTTCAGGGCGCCGGGGCCAAAATAGCTGCCGGCAGAAGTCAGTGCGCTGTTATCCGCCACACCTTTGTTAGGATCCAGTACCCAGCGGCGGGTGGTGGTGTTGAAAATAAAATCGTCGAAAGAATACATGCCGTCTGTGACATAGCCATACATCTGCCCTACCGGGGAGCCTTCCTGCACCAGGTAATCCTCCAGCGGCTGTGCCGTACCATTCCAGCCGGAGGTATAGGCTTTGAAATTCACATCGCCATTGCGGAACTCATCTACCCGGTTTTTATTGAATGCGATATTGAACGAAGCGTTGAAAGAAAAATCTTTTGTGTTCACTATTGCGGCATCAAGCGTCAGCTCAATACCCCTGTTGGAAGTCTGTCCAATATTCTGGAATTGCGAAGCATAACCGGAACTGGTAGGCAGGGGAGCCTGTATCAGCAGGTCTTTGGTAGTATTATAATAATAATCCAGCGTACCTGATAAACGGTTATTAAATAAAGAAAAATCTAAACCGGCATTACGGGTAACAGTGGTTTCCCATTTCAGATCAGGATTATACAGGCTGGTGCCGGGAATAAAATTAGGCGCTTCTATTTCATTCGGGAAATAGGGCTTGTTTTCATTCGATGTATTATAGATCAGTTGCCAGGCATTGCTGGGAATCCGGTTATTCCCCGCTGTACCGAAGCTGGCTCTGAATTTCAACTGGCTGAGCCAGTTGGAAGCACCTGCCATAAAGTCTTCTTCTGATATTTTCCACGCTATAGCAGCAGACGGGAAATAGCCCCATTGATTGCCCGGTGCAAATTTGCTGGAACCATCTGCCCGGAAAGTAGCCGTCAGCAAGTATTTATCTTTCAGCGTATAATTTAACCGGCCAAAATAAGATTCCATCCGGTCTTCCATCGACTTGTACGTCATGGTTGGGATAGGCGTGCCAAAATTCATATTTGCCAGCACATCCTTCGCTTTCATATCTTTTGGAAAAAAGCGGGATTCATTAATGGTCGTATTGTATCCTGATGATATCACTTCCTGGCCCACTACTACCTGCAGATCCTGGCCGGGCAGGAATTGCTGTTTGTTATAAGTAAAGTAATTGGAAAAGCGCCAGCTAAATCCATCACGCACAGTGATATTGCCAATCGGCTGGCCGCCATAGTTGCGGGAAGGCCCGGTAGAAGGGCCCCATACATTATCCGTACGGTCATTGCGATACTCATACCCACCCTCTGAGCGCAGTGTCAGTTCTTTTAGTATTTTCCAACTGATGCCTGCATTCAGGGTAGCGTTTACCCTTCTCTGCTTTTTATATTCTTCCAGTGCAGACTGCACCGGGTCAAACAGCAGGCTGTTCTCTTCCGGGTTATTGGTATTATCATCATCAATAATACCCTGGCTAAACTCACGCAGGCCACGGGTAGGCGCATATTTCACTGAGTTGCGCAGGCGGGAGTTAGAGCCTGCCCCTGTATTCACACCCGCCCCGTCTATAAACATAAATGATCCGCGGGTATTGATATCAAAGCTCAGCTTGTCGGATATATCCGTATTCAACTTAAAGTTGAGGTTATTCCGTTCATAACCCGATCCCAGCATGACGCTTTCCTCATCGTTGCGGGTAAGCCCCAGGTTAAAACGGGTGGATTTGGTACCGCCGGAGATGCCTATATTATAATACTGCTGCATGGCAGACCGGCCAAATACCTCATCCTGCCAGTTGCGGCCTTTTACAGATTTATAAATATCCAGGTCGCGGAAATCGCCATAGTAATCAATAAAAGTATTGGTCTGATCCAGCTCATACTGGTAGTACACGTACTCATAGGGGTCGAGCACCTCCAGCTCACGGGTAAGCTGGCGGAAGCCGGTATACATATTGGCGCTTACCGTTACTTTACCGGCCCTGCCGTCCTTGGTGGTGATCAGCAGTACACCATTGGCACCGCGTGAACCATATATGGCAGTGGAAGAAGCGTCTTTCAGAAAAGTAATGGAAGCAATATCGGAGGAGGCAATATTGCTGATATCGCTTACCGGGAACCCGTCTACGATCAGCAGCGGGGAGTTGTCCTGCGAAATAGAGCCGCCGCCGCGCATGCGTATTTTAATTTCCGCATCCGGTGATCCTTCTGTAGTTGTTACATGCACACCGGCCACCCGGCCGGTCAGCGCTTCGGCCACATTGGGTACCGGGGTTTTTACCAGGTCTTTACCGCTTACCACACCCACGGCGCCGGTCAGGTCTTTTTTACGGGCCGTACCATAGCCCACCACCACCACATCATCCAGCGAAGCAATATTCCGCTGCAGGCGCAGTGCCGAAAGGTCGTCTCCTGCATCTACGGTGACAGTGCTATACCCGGTATAGGTAAACACCAGTTGCGGGTTGCCCGCAGCCGGCACACTGATCACAAAATCGCCGCCGGCATTGGTTTGCGTGGCAGTGCGGCTGTCTTTGAGCTGCACACTTACACCCGCAAGCGGCTGACCGGTTTCATCCAGCACTTTTCCTTTTACCTCTTTGGTCTGTGCAAAAGCAAGAAGCCCGCTCACCATCAGCACCCATAGCAACAGTAGTTTTTTCATACTGCAATCGTTTTGATTAAATATCCGTTTGAAAAAGAAGAAGGGTATGTATAAAGCGAATTGCCCGGAACTGCAAAGCAGCATACGTGGTAAGGAGACCCGCAAAATATATTTGCTGTGTACATGGCAAGCCGTTTTAAGCAATTCAACATAACAAGTCTACTTTCTTTTTTCATAAAGCATGTGCCAACATAAGGTTTTTATTTACGCAAACGTTCCCGGCAACGTTGGCGTAGTAGCTGTATTACAACTAATTAGAAAAAACAACCAGCAACCGGCCTTGCTTTTTACTTCCGCCATCAGCAGGGCTGCCTGCAGCCTCACGGCCATAGCGGCTCCGCTGAAAAAAACGTACTTTTAGGCAGCCGGGAAAAGCCAGTCATCCGGAAGGATTTTTACCATGAAATTTGAAGCCGTTACGATTAAAGATATTGCCAAAGCGCTGGGGCTTTCCACTTCCACCGTATCCCGTGCGCTGCGTGACAGCTACGAGATAAGCCCGGAAACAAAGAAGCTGGTGCTGGACTATGCTGAGAAGATCAATTACCAGCCCAATCCCATTGCGCTCAGCCTGAAAGAGCGGCGCACCCATTCCATCGGTGTTATTGTATCGGAGATTGCCAACAGCTTTTTTTCCCAGGCTATTGACGGCATTGAATCGGTAGCTTATACCAACGGGTATAATGTTATTATTTCCCAAACAAGGGAATCATACGAGCGGGAAGTAACCAACCTCAATTACCTTACCTCCCGCTCCATTGACGGGCTGCTGGTATCTGTATCAGCAGAAACGACGGATTTTTCGAGCTTCAGGGAGCTTTCTGCCCGCGGTATGCCCATTGTTTTCTTTGACCGCATTGCCAGCGAAATTGATACGCATAAAGTGATCGTGGACAGCTATCGCGGCGCTTATGATGCCACCATGCACCTTATCGGTAGCGGCTACCGCCATATTGCTGCATTGGCGGGGAGTGAATCTTTATCTATCACTAAA
>DAOLFO010000319.1:0-3802 GCA_035326305.1 Chitinophagaceae bacterium | reverse complement strand
AAAGCGGCAGAACTTCTTAACGCGTTTGTCACTTTTAATGGCGGTCAGGTATTTGATTTCATTCTTTGCCATGTCTTAAGCCTCCACTGCGTTTTCGGTTCCTGTTTTTACGCCACTTCTCTTTTTAGCATTGTACTCGACGGCGTATTTATCGAGCTTGGTGCATAAGTGACGGAGAACGCTCTCGTCACGCAGAAGCTGAATCTTCAGCTTCTCATTGAAGTCGGATGGCGCAGTGTACTCCAGCACCCAGTACAAACCAGTGGTTTTTTTCTGGATGGGATACGCCAGTGATTTTAATCCCCAGGGGTTTTCGGCCACGATAGAGCCGCCGGCTTCTGTAACCAGGCCGGCAAACTTTTTTTGCGCAGCTTTGAACTCATCTTCGCTGAGCACCGGGGTAAAAATCACCATCAATTCGTAATTGTTCATTTACGTGAATTTGTGATTTAAAAAATTATTCATCCCATAGCTACTGGCTACGGGGCGGCAAAGATAGTGATTCCCGCTTAAAAGGGAGAAGGTTTTTGGCATAAGACCCTTAACATGGAAAACAGGAGCTGTTATTTCTTAACTTATTGATATACATTCAATCAGATGCTTTCGGGTACATGTGCCCGTATATCCAGTACCCGCAGTTGCAGGCTTTTCTGCCCCTGCCATTCATTTTCATCCAGCTTAAAAACGATATCCGCCTTTTTTCCCGTCCCTAACAGCGCTATGCGGTCTGCCATCCCAAACCCGATACCATTGTATACCTGGTTATCCTGGCGGAGCGAAACCCGCAGGTGCTGCTCCTTTACCACTTTTGAAAAGCCGGTATCTTCCACACCCGTAGCTATGAAAACAGGATTCATGTTTTCCGGGCCAAAGGGTTCCATCTGGGTAATAATATTATAAAACGTCCAAGAAATATCGCTGAACCGGATAGGGGCATCTATAATTATCTCCGGTACCAGCAGGTCGTCAGGCATGGTGTCTGCCACCACTTCTTCAAATTTTTCACGGAAAGCGTCTACCTGGTGCAGTTCCAGTGTCATACCGGCAGCAGCAAAATGACCTCCGTACCCAAGCAGGTGCTCCCGGCAGGCATGTATGGCTTCATACAGGTTAAAGCCCGGTATGCTCCGGGCGCTGCCGGCGGCATAGTCGCCGGATTGGGTAAGCACGATAGTGGGGCGGTAGTGATGCTCTATCAGGCGTGATGCCACAATGCCTACAACCCCTTTGTGCCAGTGCGGCTGAAACACAACGGTGGAGCGGCGGGATATCCATTCCGGCTTTTCTGATATTTGGGCCAGTGCTTCCTGTGTGGTAGTGCTGTCGGCTTCTTTACGATCTGTATTGTCGCTGTGCAGTTGCTCTGCAAAATACAGGGCGGCTTCGTAGCTCTCTGCTACAAACATGTCCACGGCTTTGCGGGCGTCATCCATCCGCCCGGCGGCATTGACCCGCGGAGCTATCATAAATACGAGGTTGCCTATTTTGATTTCCTTTTGCCACCCGCTCAGGAAGCTCAGGGCTTTAATGCCATAATTGGGCTGCTCATTTGCTTTTTTTAGCCCGAAATAAGCAAGCGCACGGTTTTCCCCGGTGGCAGGCACTATATCCGCAGCAATGGCGGTGGCTACGAGGTCGAGGTAATGGGTGGCGGCACTTTCGGGTAGGTCCATCTTTTCAGCCAGTGCACAGATGAGCTTGTACCCGACACCGCATCCGCAAAGTTCTTTATATGGATAAGGACAGTCTTTTTGTTTTGGGTTAAGTATGGCAACAGCAGGGGGAAGTGTTTCATCCGGCAGGTGGTGATCGCATACGATGAAATCAATGTCCAGTTCTTTGGCGTAAGCAATCAGGCTGGCTGATTTGATGCCGCAGTCCAGTGAAATGATAAGCGAGCATCCGCTGGCATGGGCAAAATCAATACCTGCTTTGCTGATACCATACCCTTCCCTGTACCGGTGAGGTATATAAAAATCAAGCAGGGGGTGAAGCGTTTTTAAAAAGCTGTACATACAGGCTACGGCTGTGGTGCCGTCTACATCATAATCGCCAAATACCAGTATCTTCTCTTTTCTTTCAAAAGCTGTAAGCAATCTTGCTACAGCTTTTTCCATATCCTTCATCAGCCAGGGGCTGTGTAATTGTGATAACGAAGGACGAAAAAAATCCCGGGCAGCTTCAAATGACGCTATACCGCGCTGCACCAGTATGCTGCAGAGCGCTGGGTGTATTTTCAGGCCTTCCTGCAGGGCCTGCACTTTTTCTGTATCGGGTTGGGTTAGTTTCCAGCGTTTGGTCATAGGATGTGTTTCATAGATTAATATTTACGGTCGGTGACATACAGCACCAGGTCACGCAAGCCCTGCCGGGCTGCATTGTCCGGAAGCTCATTTAATATATCCAGCGCCTCCTGTTTGTATTCATTCATTTTGCCGGTGGCATAGTCAATGCCTCCGCAGGCCTGTACCTGGGCTATCACCCAGTTTACTTTTTGCCGGTCGCGGTTTTTGTTTTTTATAATATAAATAATTTCCCGGCGGGTGGCTTTATCTATGGTGTTAAGTGTATAAATGAGAGGCAGTGTCAGTTTTTTTTCTTTAATGTCATTGCCGGTAGGCTTGCCTACATTTTCACTGGAGTAGTCAAAGAGGTCGTCTTTGATCTGGAAGGCGATTCCTGTTTTTTCGCCAAACAGCCTCATTTTTTCAGCAATGGCCTCATCCTGCGAGGTGGACCAGGCTCCGGCTGAGCAGGCAGAGGCGAGAAGCGAAGCGGTTTTATTCCGGATGATTTCAAAATAGACATCTTCTTTCAGGTTCAGCGATCTTGCTTTTTCAATCTGCAGCAGCTCGCCCTCGCTCATTTTCCGGACAGCATCGGACAGGATATGCAGTATACGATGGTCATTATGATCGAGCGAAAGGAGCAGCCCCTTGGCCAGCAGATAGTCGCCTACCAGCACGGATACTTTATTTTTCCAGAGGGCGTATACGGAAAAAAATCCGCGGCGCTCCATGGAGTCGTCCACCACATCATCATGCACCAGGGTGGCGGTATGCAGCAACTCCACCAGGGATGCGGCACGATAGGCCGGCTCGCCGATTTCGCCACAGAGCTTGGCAGAAAGAAGTACAAACATAGGCCTGATTTGCTTGCCTTTGCGCTTAACGATGTAGCGCATGATGCGGTCAAGCAGGGGTGTATGACTTTTGACAGCCTCCCGAAACCGGCTCTCAAATGTTTTTAACTCTGCTTCAATGAGATGGACAGGTAAACTCATAATAAGGAAAAATGCTTAGCCGGACCGTAAAGCGGCGCCCCGGACTGCAACAATACGACATGTTTTTGTGACTAAGTAATTGAAAGGTAAGAGCAAACAGCTAAAAAAACGGCATAAAAATTTGGCTATTAAGCATCAAGTTATATTTTTGCGTTTTATTAGGACATTTGGTTTGTGTCAAATTAATCTTTAATCCTTAGTTATGGTAAGCAAAAAGTACACACTTCTGGCAGCATCTTTCTGCCTGATTGCATCATGCCTGACTGCCCAGGTGACAACCGGCGGCAGTTATGATGTTGCAGACTCTTCTGTTATCCCTACAAAACGCCTGCCTCAGCACTCTGAGTTTATGAACGGCACCTACAACTTCCCGGCAAAGCCCCGCAACCAGTGGGAAATCGGTTTGAAGTACGGTGTGTTCCAGGTTAGTGGGGACATTCCTGCTACATTTTTTACAGCGCCCAACTTTGGCCTGCATGTAAGAAAAGCATTTGGTTATGTATTCTCTATGCGTTTGGA
>DAOLFO010000017.1:0-20437 GCA_035326305.1 Chitinophagaceae bacterium | reverse complement strand
CCAGGAACCGGAGTGTGTCCACCCCATCCGCAAAATCATTCACAGCGGGAAACTGGGACTGCCCGAAAGGAACATATCCCTCTGCCACAATACACTGGATGTCCTGGTTTTGCTTCAACTCTTTCAGCAGCCCTTCACGGCTTTCGTAAAAACTGTAGTGCAACTGGCTGACAGGGGAAAATAACTGGCTGTTTTCCACCAGCAAAACAGCATCATTGCTCATATACTGCTGCTTGTTGAGGATATGTATGGCCAGGTTATAATCATAATTGTTCTTGTATTTGTGATGATTCGATAAAAATTTATACTTGTCAAACGCCCGGAGCAGCGGTACAAAGTCATATCCGGACGGCACATACAGCTTAGTGACATTACGGCAGCCCAGCCCGAAGTACAAATGCACATCATCTGCAAGGGCGGCAAGCTCTTCCCCCGTTTCCGTTCCTGTCAGCACGGCTGCGGATGTCCTGTTTTTGCGTATGATATGCGGGTATTTGGCAAAATAATATTCAAAATAGCCGGCGCTGTTATTGCTGCCGGTGGCAATATAAGCATCGCACCCTTTTACCATTTCTGCTATTTGCGTCAGTGTGCCTGCCTGCGGCGCCCATTCATTTAGCTGATGCAGCAGGTGTGTGATAAGCGTTTCATCTTTGGACGAAGGCTTTATTACCGCCGTATGCCCGGACAGGAATACGGCAAGCCAGTCGTGAAAGCCCACCAGCGGGATATTGCCTGCCATTACAATGCCCACTTTTTTTTGCTGTGGCTGTACAGCAGGGAAAGCATAGGGGCGTATCCACTGTTCCAGTACAGAGCGCTTCAGGAACCGGCGGGCTATATGGTCAGTGGCTGTATCAATAAAGCCGGGAGTGAACCAGCTATTTTGCCTGCCGGCTTTTTCTTTAGCCTGCAGCCATGCGGGTTCGGCAGACAGCATGTACTGTCCCAGGCGGTCTAAAGCTCCTATGCGTTCATCTGTTGTCATACCGGCTTATTTATACAGCGATAAAATGCTTATCGGCTTGTGGCAGAAAATTTTATCATTGGATGATTCGGCTGCAAAGATTAATTTTGTTTGGCAAAATAAACTCATTATGGCTATTAAGATTACAGACGAGTGTATTAATTGTGGCGCCTGCGAACCAGAATGTCCCAACAATGCGATATATGAAGGCGGGGTGGAGTGGGCAATGTCTGACGGCACTTCTGTAAAGGGCTCCTTCATTTTACTTGATGGCTCCGAAGTGGATGCCGAACAAAAGAATGCACCGCTCAGCGTGGATACTTATTATATCACCCCCAATAAATGTACAGAGTGCCAGGGCTTTCATGAAGAACCGCAGTGTGCGGCAGTATGTCCGGTTGACTGCTGCGTGCCGGATGAAATGTACCAGGAAACGGTGGAAGAACTGATGGTAAAAAAAGAAAAGCTGCACCTGTAAATGTGCATAAAAAGTGCGGTGATTTTGAAGTGCCGGGCAGCAAATTTATTATCTTAGTGGGCAAGTAATATAGCAGCCGTTCTGGCTGCTCCATTAGTGGCGGGTGATATTTCCCGTCGTAAAAAGGTGAAGGAGAAACGGCCTTCACCTTTCTTATTTCCCGGTGGTATATATAAGGTTGCTTTATGGAGAAATAAGACAATTTTATCAGGCTAAAATTTCCTGCCTCGCTTTTTTTCAACAATATTTGCCTTGCAAAAAAAGCAGCCCTTTTCGGATGAAAAAAAGAATCGCCCTTGTGACCGGAGGCTTATCCGGTGAATCTGTGATTTCCTACAAAACCGCAGCCACCATTGACAAAAACCTTGACCGCAGCCTCTTTGATGTATACCTGGTGGACATCAGCAGCGAAGGCTGGCACCATACTACGGCAGACGGGAGCAAAATACCGGTTGACAAAAACGACTTTAGCATCAGTATTGGCGGAGCAAGACTGATATTCGATGCCGTCTTTATCGGTATGCATGGCACACCGGGAGAGGATGGAAAGCTGCAGGGGTATTTTGATATGCTGCAGTTGCCGTATACTTCCTGCAATGCGGCCGTGTCTGCGCTTACTTTCAACAAACGGTATACTACCGCTGTGGCTGCTTCATCGGGCATACCGGTAGCCCGTTCGGTGCTGCTGATTAAAGACCGTTTTGGCAGCCCGGACGAAATCGCTGCGACGTTGCAGTTTCCTGTTTTTGTAAAACCGAATAACGGAGGCTCCAGCATCGGTATGTCAAAAGTGGATACCCCCTCTGATGAGCTGGGAGCCGCGATTGAAAAAGCTTTCCGCGAAGATGACCAGGTGCTGGTAGAGGAAATGATTAAGGGCAGGGAGTTTACGGTTGGTGTGTTCCGGGCAGACAACCGGATAAATGTATTGCCGCTGACGGAAGTGAAAGCGCATGCAGATAAAGCTTTCTTTGACTTTGAAGCCAAGTACCAGGGAAAATCAACAGAGACCACTCCGGCCGAAGTGGATGAGCAGGTGGCGGATAAGATAAGGGAAATGGCAAAAAAAGTGTACGCTGTGTTTAACTGCGGGGGAGTGGTGCGCATTGACTTTATTTATAATGAAGAAAAAGGCCAGCCCTTTATGCTGGAAATAAATACCATTCCCGGGCAGAGTGAGGCCAGCATTGTGCCGCAGCAGGTACGGGCGATGGGATGGGAGCTGAAGCAGTTTTATACCAAATTGCTCATGCAGGCGTTAGAGCAATAGCGTATTAGGCTTATATTTATTGTCATAAAATTTATTACTAAAAAAACTTCGTGTTGAAATTTATCACACACCGTCCTTTGTGGGCCAATATACTGGCAGGTATTATACTGGCCCTTGCCCTTTTTTTTCTGTTTGTGTTTTCGCTGAAATGGCTCACACACCACGACCAGTCCAAAACAGTGCCGATGGTGATGGGAAAAACATTTGAGGAGGCCGAATCGCAGCTCAGGAAAGCAGGCTTTGAAGTGGAAATACAAGACTCCATCTACGTGGATACGGCCCGGCCGCTGGCTGTGCTGAAGCAAATACCCGAAGCGGATGAAGTGGTAAAGGTAAACCGTACGGTATACCTGACCATTAACCGGTCTGTACCACCTGTGATTGATATGCCCAACCTGGTGGGCTATAGCTACCGCAGTGCGGAAATGGCGCTGAAAAATGCCAACCTGCGGGTGGGGGATACCAGCTTCCGCGCCGACTTTGCCAAAAATGCAGTGCTGGAGCAGCGGTATAATGGCAGCACCATCAGCCCGGGAACAAAAATACGGATGGGCAGCGCTATTGATTTGATACTGGGCAATGGTGTGAGCGACCGGCAGTTTGTAGTGCCCTCCCTGGTTGGGAAAACCTATTGCGAAGCAAGGGCGATGCTGGAAGCCAACGGGCTGTCCTTTGGTGCTGTAGTGGGCATTGGCATATCAGATACCTGCAACAGCTATATTTATCGGCAGTCGCCGGAGCGGTTTGATGAGGACCGGAGGCCCAGGCTGATACGCTCAGGCCAACTGATAGACATCTGGCTGCAAACGGATAAGCCGGTAATAGATACGGCCACCCGCAGCGTGCCGGAAATTGATTAACATTGCACAAAAATTTATTTATGCAAAATATTACTATAGAGGAGCTGAAAAGCCGGCTGGATGCGGGAGAAAAGCTGAATATTGTAGATGTACGGGAACCGCATGAGCATGCAGAATTTAATATCGGTGGCACCCTTTACCCCCTGGGCAATGTGCAAACCATGATGGTGGATGACCTGGAGCCATACAAGGAAGAGGAACTGATAGTGTATTGCCGCAGCGGCAACCGCAGCGGGCAGGCCTGCCTGATACTCGATACCCTCGGATTCAAGCATACAAAAAACCTGGTAGGCGGTATGCTGGCCTGGCAGGAAAAATATGGAGCTGCTAAATAATAACCAGCGTTTATCACCTAACAAATAAAAAACCGTAAGAAGAAATTCTTACGGTTTTTTATTACACTATTATGTGTTGTGTTATAAAAAGATAACTGCCAAAGCCTTGTGCATATTCTTTGCGCCATCTTTGTATTTCCCTTTGCGGTTATATTTTTTTTAACCGCAAAGCATGCGCAGAGTTTTCGCAGAGAGGGCAAAAAATTCATCCGGGTATCCGTTCAATTGAACACAATACATTGCCCGGTGGTCATATCCTTACAAGCTCACTGAAACCCCCATCATAAAATTGGTGCCGGCCATCGGGTAATACCCATTGTCAGCGGTCACTGTTCCGTCAAACCGGTAAGGGTATGTCCAGCCGTTAGGTTCATATTTTTTATTGAGAATATTATTTACCTGGCCGGTAATCATCCATTCTTTGAATAGCCTGCCATTCAGCCTGATGACAGCACGGGCATCCTGAACAAAAAAGGGATGGAGCATCCTTTCTTCGTTTTGTGTATTGTCCAGGTACTGCCTGCTTACATACTTACCCAGCAGGCTGATTTCAACTTTTGCTGCAGGCAGAAAGCTTAGTGCATACCCGCCCGTAACTGCCGGCGAAAAAGCGATGTCTGTATTACGGTGCTCCACGCTGTGCATATCCACCCAGTTAAAATCTGCATCATAGGCATCCATGTATTCTGTAAATGATTTGATTTTATTCCGGCTCAGTGTCAGGTTGGCTGTTATATTTACCCAGGGTGTAAATACGTAACCTGCCTGCAGTTCTGCGCCTGCACGGTAGCTGCCGGGCACATTGATGCGGGTAATAGCGCCTACATCATTCAGTTGGCCTGTCATCACCAGTTGGTCTTTGTAGCGCATATAGTAAAGTGTGATGCCGGCCTGGTACCGGCCATTGCTTTTTTCCACTCCCGCTTCAAAGTCGTGCAGTTGCTCCCGCTTCGGCTGGCTGGTGATGCCAGCTTCAAAATCATCCCGGTTAGGTTCTTTACTGGCCACTGCATAGCTCAGGTAAGAATGCCACCCGTTTTTCCGGAAAGTGATGCCGGCTTTTGGGTTAATGAAATGAAATTTCCTGTCAATGGAGAGGGCGGGATTATCTTCAAAGCCGCTCATCTTATGGCGTACATAACGGTATTGCAGGTCGCCAAACAGGCTCCATGCCCCGGTAATGTCATGCTGCCATTTGGCATATATGTTCATATCTGATTTGGAAGCCGGGTGATTGTAATATTCCAGTCCTTCGTCAAACCCGTATTTGGCCCAAATCACTTTTCCGTAATGGTCGCCTTTATAATGGCTCCATCCCGCACCGGCGGTAATGGTATTTTTATTTCGCTTATACTGTGCAGAGGCAATCTGGCCATAGAAATAATTGTCCAGCCATTTTTGCCGTACCAGGTCGGTTTCTTCTACCAGTACACCATTGATGGTCAGGTTGGGCAATCCATAATCTGCGAATGCCTCATTTCCTTTATAGTTTTCGTAGTAGCCAAGCCCGCGGGTGAGAAAAGCAGCCGTATTAAAGCTCCAGAAGGGAGATGCCTGCAGGTCATAAAAAAGCTGGTAATGTGTCTGACGATAGTTGTCTGTTTCGTTGTCGTATGGCGCTCCCGGCCGGTCGGTACCGCTTGAATTGTAAGTACGCTCTGTTTTTAGCTGGCTGGCAGATATGCCATTCCATGCCTGGTAGGTTTTTTCTTTGCCGGAAAAAATATTGAGGCGCAGGGCAGACTTGTCCTGCAGGTAGGCACCGGACAGGTAGAAGGCCTGCAGGTCGCTGCTGGCCCTGTCTACATAGCCATCGCTGCTGATGCGGCTCAGCCTGGTGTCAAGAGTAAACCGGTCGTTAATCAATCCTGTACCTGCTTTCACAGTGTGCCGCCAGGTATTAAAAGAGCCGTACCCGTTTGTGATTTCGGCATAAGCCGCTTTGTTTACTTCGTTGGTGGAGAGGCTGACGGTAGCGCCAAAAGCGCCTGTGCCGTTGGAGGAAGTGCCCACCCCCCGCTGCACCTGTATGGAATTGACAGAGGAAGTAAAATCGGGCAGGTTGACAAAAAAGCTGCCCTGGCTTTCTGCATCATTAAAGGGGATGCCATTCAGCGTTACATTGATACGGGTGGCATCTGTACCGCGTATACGCAGGTAAGTGTACCCCACACCGTTGCCTGCATCAGACATGGCAACAACAGAGGGGGTTTGATTAAGTATAAACGGAAGATCCTGCCCCTGGTTAAGTTTCCTGATTTGCTGTTTGGTCAGGTTTGTTTTGGTAAAAGGGGCTTTTTCATTAGCACGCACTGCTCTTACCTCTACGGGAGATAGCTGGTAAAAGCTGTCGCTGGATGACCGTCTTGCGGTATCCGGGTTATTGATTTGCGCTGATACGGCTGCGCCGGCCATGATGAAAAATGATACGAGTGCAATCCTCTTCATTTTTTTTGTTTTAAGGTTAAAAAATGAGAGGGAAATGCTGTTGGAGAAAGGGCAAATAGCTGACCTCCTTCCCTGCGCAGGCATTACCCTGATCAGGTTTTGCGGGTATAATCTCAGATTGCCCGACTGACAACCGGTTGAAAATCAGTCAGAGGCAAACACCCCGGGAAACGCTGAAAATTTGCCGGCAGGGATGGCCTGCCGGGCTGCGGCAAAATTAATGGAAAATGACGGCTTGTGTTGTAACTTTTGTTTTTGCGAAGCGTATTACCGGGAAACCAGCGTTTTTTTATGAAAAGAAATTTATACTTGTTAATGGTCATTTTCCTGGCTGGCGGGACTGTTTTGGCCCAGCCTAAATTCAGTGATCCGAATGTACAGCCCAGGGAGGCCAAAAATTTTACAGCTATCAAAGTCTCCGGTGCATTTGATGTCTATATCACCCAAAGCGAAGAAGAAGCGCTGGCGGTTAGTGCGGCAGAGCAGAAATACCTCAGCCAGGTTAAAACAGAAGTGAAGGACGGTGTATTGCGGATATGGTATGATGCCGGCAGCCTGAAAAGCTGGAATACCGGAAAGATGAAATTAAAAGCCTACATATCTTTTAAAGATATTTCAAGGCTGCAGGTAGGCGGCGCCTGTGATGTATATGTGCAGGGAAAAATAAAGCTGGACAACCTGAAGATAGACGCATCCGGCGCCAGTGATATAAAAGAAGGCGCCTGGGAGATTGGTAAGCTGTCTGTGGATATGAGCGGCGCATCAGATGTGAAAATGAGCGGTACTGTGGGTAAAATATCCGTAGAGGCCAGCGGCGCCAGCGACTTCAGCGGTTATAACCTGGTGGCTGATTACGGCGACTTTAAAGCGTCGGGTGCCAGTGATATACAGATAACGGTAGTGAAAGAGTTTTCTGCTGAAGCCAGTGGCAGCAGTGATATCAGATATAAAGGCAGCGGCATGATAAAAGATGTAAAAACAAGCGGCAGCAGCAGTATATCCAGAAGATCTTAGTGTGAGCAGCTATTGCATACAATAGCGGTCGCCCCGGTCACGGGGCGATTTTTTTATTTTAGTTTGGGTGATAAATAATATACCCTTACCTTTGCACCCCACATCGCGAGGTAGAGCAGCGGTAGCTCGTTGGGCTCATAACCCAAAGGTCGGGAGTTCGATCCTCCCCCTCGCAACAGAGAGAGAAATCCGCCGCAGGCGGGTTTTTTGTTTGTAGTTATTTGGTTAATTAATAAAAAAACCGCTGTGCTAAGCAGCACAACCGGCAGTTGCCGGAATATTTTCCCGGGCAGTTGTAGCTTCAACTGGCATGGATTGACTACCTCCTGCATGGCTTTTAAGTACAGAAGCGTATAACTCCCGCCTTTTTCCGAACAGTACACTGGTGAATATGAAAGCCGGATTTGTCAACATATTTGGTCGTCCCAATGCCGGGAAAAGCACCCTGCTCAATGCGCTGATGGGTGAGAAGTTGGCTATTGTATCGTCCAAAGTGCAAACTACCCGCCACCGCATCAAAGCCATTCTTACAGAAGATAATTACCAGGTGGTTTTTTCTGACACGCCGGGCATCATCGAACCAAAGTACAGGCTGCATGAGAAAATGATGCAGGCGGTAAAAAGTGCGCTGGAAGATGCGGGTGTAGCGTTGCTGCTGGTGGATGTGAATGAAAGCTGGGAGGAGTGCGATGCCATTTTTGAAGCATTGCGGCTGAAGGTACCGGCTATAGTTGTCATTAATAAAATTGATAAGGCATCTCCAGAAAAAATAAAAGAAGCAGCAACTTTTTTCAGCCAAAAAAAGTATTGTAAAAATGTAGTGACTATTTCAGCAGCCAGCGGTATTAATATCAAAAAGTTCATGGCTCCTGTGCTGGAATATTTGCCGGAAGGCGATCCTTTTTTCAGCGGTGATGATATCAGCGACCTGCCCACCCGTTTTTTTGTGAGTGAGTTGATACGGGAAAAAGTCTATGAGCTGTTTGGTGATGAGCTGCCTTATCAGACGGCTGTGCTGGTACGGGAGTTTAAGGAAAAAGCTACATTGATAAAGATTGTGGCGGATATCATTGTGCAGCGGGAAACACAAAAGGTGATCATCATCGGCCGCCAGGGCAGTATGATCAAGAAACTGGGAACAGCAGCAAGGCAGGATATTGAAGCATTTTTGGAGCAGAAAGTTTTCCTCGAATTATTTGTAAAAGTGAAGCCAAAGTGGAGGGAAAACGAAATGCAGCTAAAAGAATATGGTTATTAATAAGGCAAATCGTTCATTCAGTATAAAGCATCATATATGAGTTTTACAGTAGCGATAGTAGGAAGGCCCAATGTGGGGAAGAGCACATTCTTCAACCGGCTGCTGGAGCAGCGCAAGGCCATAGTGGATGATGTGAGCGGGGTGACCCGCGACCGGCAGTATGGCGTGGCAGACTGGGCAGGTAAGAATTTTAATGTGATTGACACGGGAGGCTTTGTAGCCGGTAGTGAAGATGTGTTTGAGAAAGAAATAGCCAGGCAGGTGCTGATTGCAGTAGATGAGGCAGATGCCATCATCTTTATGGTGGATGCCCATACCGGTATGACCAACCTCGACGATGCCATGGCAGATGTGTTGCGCCGCAGCACCAAGCCGGTGTTTCTCACGGTAAATAAAGTGGACAATAATAACAGGCTGCTGGAAGCATCTGAGTTTTACAGCCTGGGTTTTGACGAAGTATATTTTATAGCTGCTGCCAGCGGCAGCGGCAGTGGCGAACTGCTGGATGCGGTGACGGCATTGATACAGGAAGAACAACCTGCAGAAGAAGAGAAAGAAGAAGAAAATGCCCTGCCAAAATTTGCTATCATCGGGCAGCCGAATGTGGGCAAGTCATCCCTGCTGAATGCACTAATAGGGCAGGAGCGTACTATCGTGAGCGATATTGCCGGCACCACCCGTGATACCATACATACGCATTACAATCTTTTTCAGAAGGAGTTTGTGCTGATTGATACGGCAGGTATACGCCGGAAAACGAAAGTGCACGAAGACCTGGAGTTTTACTCTGTTATCCGGGCTATTAAGGCGATGGATGAAGCAGATGTATGCCTGCTGCTGCTGGATGCAGAAAAAGGTATTACTGCGCAGGATCTGAATATCTTCAGCCTGGCGGCCCGCAAAGGCAAAGGGCTGGTAATACTTGTCAACAAGTGGGACCTGGTGGAGAAGCAAACCAACACAGCGAAGGAATATGAAGCAGAATTGAAGAAAAGGATAGCACCTTTTACGGATGTACCTGTTCTTTTTATTTCTGCAAAAGACAAACTGCGCATCTTTAAAGCTGTGGAAGTAGCATTGGAGGTATACGAAAACAGGAGGAAGAAAGTGCCTACTTCACAGCTCAATGAAGTAATGCTGAAAGCAGTGGACAACCACCATGCGCCGGTAGTAAGGGGCCATGCTGTTAAAATCAAGTTTGTAACACAGTTGCCTACTGCTGTGCCTTCCTTTGCGTTCTTCTGCAATTTCCCGGATGATATTAAGCAGCCATATAAGAACTACCTGGAAAACCAGCTCCGGCAAAATTTCGATTTCAGGGGTGTGCCGGTAAGGCTTTTCTTCCGTAAGAAGTAGGGAAGTGAGAAGGAGTAATGAGGAGTGGATAGAAGTGGAACCTTAATTATTAATTCTTAATTAGCAATTAACAATTAGTAATTAACAATACAAATAGTACATGAAGTATCACAATGAAATACAGCGGCGGCGTACGTTCGCTATCATCAGCCACCCGGATGCGGGTAAAACCACGCTGACAGAAAAATTCCTGCTTTTTGGCGGAGCCATACAAGTGGCCGGGGCCGTAAAGAGCAATAAAATCAAGAAGCACGCCACCAGCGACTTTATGGAGATAGAGCGGCAGCGGGGTATCTCTGTGGCCACTTCGGTGATGAGCTTTGAATACGATAATCATCTCATTAACCTGCTGGATACACCGGGGCACAAAGATTTTGCAGAAGATACTTACCGTACGCTCACAGCAGTGGATAGTGTGATACTGGTAGTGGACAGTGTGAACGGGGTGGAAGATCAAACAAGGAGGCTGATGGAAGTGTGCCGTATGCGGGATACGCCGGTGATTGTGTTTGTGAATAAGATGGACCGTGACGGAAAAAACCGCTTTGACCTGCTGGAAGAAATTGAAAAGGAGCTGAAAATAAGCCTGCACCCGATGACCTGGCCTATCAACAGTGGTAAGGATTTTAAAGGGGTATATAACCTGCATGATAAAAACCTGCTGCTGTTTACAGCTAATACAAAAGGCAGTGATGAAGACAGCATTGCTATTTCTGATATTAACGATGAAGTGCTGGATCAGAAGCTGGGCGATAAGGATGCGGCACAACTGAGGGAAGATGTGGAACTGGTTGATGGCGTGCATGGTGAACTGGAGGTGCAGGATTACCTGGCGGGAAAAGTAGCGCCGGTATTTTTTGGCAGCGCTATCAACAACTTTGGGGTAAGGGAGATGCTGAATACGTTTATCCGTATAGCCCCGCCGCCCCGCAGCAGGGAAACCACCGCCCGTATGGTGGATGTGGAAGAAGAAAAGCTGAGCGGCTTTGTATTTAAAATACATGCCAACCTGGATCCCAAGCACCGGGACCGGATAGCTTTTTTCCGCGTATGCTCCGGCAGGTTTGAGCGCAATAAATACTTTCACCATGTGAGGCTGGACAAGGAGGTACGGTTTAGCAACCCGTATTCTTTTATGGCCCGCGATAAGAGTGTGATAGAAGATGCCTATGCAGGCGATGTGGTGGGCCTGTTTGATACCGGTAATTTTAAGATTGGCGATACCCTGACAGAAGGAGAGGATTTTTATTTCACAGGCATCCCTTCTTTTTCCCCGGAAATATTTAAAGAAGTGGTGAATAAAGATCCGATGAAGACTAAGCAACTGGAAAAAGGCCTGCTGCAGCTTACGGATGAAGGTGTGGCGCAATTGTTTACCCAGTTTGGCGGCAATAAAAAAATTATTGGTTGCGTGGGTGAGCTGCAGTTTGAAGTAATCCAGTACCGGCTGCTGCATGAGTATGGGGCATCCGTGGTATTCAATTCGCTGCCTTTTTATAAAGCCTGCTGGCTTACCAGCACCCATGCCAAGAAACTGGAAGATTTTTTACGGTTCAAGCAGGCCAATGCCGGTAGTGATAAAGATGGCAACCCGGTATACCTGGCGCAGAGTGAATGGTTTCTGAATACGGAAATCACTAATAACCCGGATATTAGTTTCCATTTTACCTCTGAAATACATAAGTAGCCTGTGGTAAAATAAATTTTTGGCCAGTGAAATATTTCACTGGCTTTTTTGTTTAAATACACACTGTAGAGTATTGCGCGAGAAGCAGAAATTTTACATTTTGGCACTATCATTTTCCACCATAACCTGTTTTAGATATGAAAAAACTCTTACTACTCCTTGCTATATCCTGCAGCCTGCTGCTGCAGGCGCAAAAGGGGGATACTTTTCTTGAGAATTATAAGAACTCAAGGGGTACTTATTACAACTACTGGGGCCCTGTGAAAAATGGCGTGCCGGAAGGCAAGGGCATTGCCGCACTTAACTTTAGCGGGAAATATGCTTTTTATATTGGCGATTTTAAAAACGGCCTTCGCGAAGGAAAGGGTATGATGCACTGGAGCAGCGGCTATCGCTATGAAGGTGTATGGGCAGGCGATACCATCGGTACAGGCATAGCTAAATACTTTATAAACAGCAGCGGCGCCTACTATGAGGGCGGTATGGCAGGACAGAAATATACCGGCCAGGGCATTTTTTATTTTGGAGATGGCCGTATGGTTACAGGCGAGTTTAAAAATGGTCTCCAAAACGGCTACTGCATATACCGGCAGCGGGACGGCGGCGTGTATGAAGGTTATTTCAAAGACGGCAAATACGATGGAGAGGGCATACATACTGACTCTGCAGGAGTAAAAAGGGAAGGAATATGGAAAGCTGGGGTGTTTGAGAGCGAGCAGAAAGTATCAAAGCCGGCAAGGCTGCCCGAAAAGAAGCTGCCTGGTGACCCTTACCTGTTTTCGTATAAAAATGACAAAGGAAATATTTTCTCTTACCGGGGGCCGGTGAAGAACCAGGCGCCTGATGGCATTGGTATGGGCATTTATTATTACGGTACTTCCAAGTATGCCCTGTATAAGGGAGGCTATAAAAACGGGAGCCGGCATGGTAAGGGAGAGATGTATTTTCATACCGGGGATTTTTTTACCGGTGAGTGGGCAAATGACAGCCTGAAGAATGGCGCTTATTATTTTGGTAATGGCAACCGCTACGAAGGTGCCTTTGCAGGCAATAAGCGGGAAGGCAAGGGGAAGTTCTATTTTTTAGCGGGCTCCGTATATGACGGCGATTTTAAAGATGCAAAGTATGACGGAAAGGGAACATATACAGCTAAAGACTTTACTTATACAGGAGAGTTCAGGGATGATAAATACCAGGGAAAAGGTAAAATGGTGAAAGGCTCAGAAATAAAAGACGGGGACTGGGAGGCGAATGTATTTAAAGGCACGGTGCAATATGTATTGCCTAAGGGAGTAAAAGCATTTGCCGGGACAGATAACTGGGCAAAGGATAAGACGAAGGAAGAAATACTGTCCCTGTTCCGTTCTTACAATAATAGTAAGCTGGCTTCAGCCAAAGGAAGCGCATGGGGTAAAAATGGAAAAGGACAGGAGCGGTTTCAGTCAAAAATAAAGCTGACGGGAGCCGATACTTTGTTTGTAGTAAAGGATACGACTATGATTTACCTGGCTCCGATGGGCGCTATCGCTTCAGGCGCTGATGCGGATGAGGCTTTCCGCAAGATGGAGGGGTGGCTGACATCTTTTTTGAGCAGGGATTATACTACTCATTCCTACACATACACTATTCATGGTCTTTATGCATACAAGTCAGCTGTTTTTACGGACAAGGAGAAAAAGGCCAGTATTTGCCTCTACCTGCAGAAAGAAGGCGGTATTTATCATGTTAATCTTGCCATGAGTAAAAAGGAACTGGTCAGTACCTACTATGATGATGAGGATGATGACGACTGGTGGTTCTGATCCGAAACAACTAATTAAAAAGCCCGGGATACAGACCGGGCTTTTTAATTGAATAGAATTTAAGAATTAGAAACCGGCAGTAATGCCAGTATAATTTTGCGGTGTGATTTGCTTTAGCTCTTTTTTTAGCGCATTGCTGATCTTCAGGCCGTCTATAAACTGGTGAATCGCTTTTTTATTGATAGCCTCTTTTCCCCGTGTCAGCTCTTTCAGCGCTTCGTAGGGATTAGGATATTTTTCGCGGCGCAGGATGGTTTGAATAGCTTCTGCCACTACTGCCCAGTTATTTTCCAGGTCGTCATTCAGCTTGTTATGATTGACGATGAGTTTGCCCAGGCCTTTTTCTATTGACTTGATCGCAATGATGGTATAAGAAAAAGGTACGCCGGTATTACGCAGCACGGTAGAGTCTGTCAGGTCCCGCTGCAGGCGTGATACAGGGAGCTTGGCAGCAAGGTGCTCAAACAGTGCATTGGCAAGTCCCAGGTTTCCTTCTGCATTTTCAAAATCTATGGGGTTTACCTTGTGTGGCATGGCTGATGATCCTATTTCACCCGCTTTTGTTTTTTGCTTAAAATACTCCATGGAGATATAGCTCCAGATATCACGGCAAAAATCAAGCAGGATGGTATTGATGCGCTTCATGCAGTCAAAGTGCGCAGCCAGGTTATCGTAATGCTCAATTTGTGTAGTAAACTGCTGGCGTACCAAACCCAGCTTATTCAGGAAAGTATTGCCGGCTTTTACCCAGTCTGTTTTGGGGAAGGCAACGTGGTGGGCATTAAAGTTGCCCGTAGCACCGCCAAATTTTCCTGAAAAGGGAATGCAGATAAACTGCTCTACCTGGTTTTGTATCCGCTCATTGAAGACCATGATCTCCTTACCCAGTCTTGTGGGGCTGGCCGGCTGACCATGTGTATGGGCCAGCATCGGGATATTTTTCCACTCCCGTGCCAGCAGGCCAAACTGTGTGTTCAGGTTCAGTATGGCGGGCAGGTATTCATATTCTATTGCTTCTTTCCATGCCAGGGGCACGGCGGTGTTGTTGATGTCCTGTGATGTGAGGCCAAAGTGTATCCATTCCTTTGCGTCAGCATCGCCTGTTTTTTCCAGGGCTGATTTGAGAAAATATTCTACTGCTTTTACATCGTGATTGGTGGTGTATTCTATCTGCTTTATTTCCTGGGCATCTTCGGGGCCAAAGTCTTCTGCCAGCTTTTTCAGTTCACGAATGGTTTTTGCAGATAGCCTGAAAAGTTTTTTCTGCTCTAAAAACAGCAGGTATTCAATTTCTATCCGCACCCTGTATTTCATGAGTGCATATTCTGAAAAATATTCATCCAGGTGCTGAACCTGCCGGCGGTAGCGGCCGTCAATAGCGCCAATGGCAGTGAGCGGGGTTAGTTCCATGATTCTTTTTTAGGAAGAAAAGCTTGCATTACCTTTACGGCCGCAAAAATAGCTGAATTGGATAAGATTCGAGTTGGTATCGTCAATTACCTCAATACAAAGCCATTGATATATGGCCTGGAAAATGGCCCCCTCAAAAGTGAAATAGAACTGATTGGTGCTTACCCGGCCAGGCTGGCTGATATGCTCCGGGAAGGCCAGATAGATGTAGGGCTGATACCTGTTGCAGCCATCCCGTCCCTGCCAGACTGGTATATTGTGGGCAATTATTGTATTGGCACCAGCGGCGAAGTGGCATCTGTTTGCTTATTCAGCGAGGTGCCGATGGAGCAGATAGAAAAAGTGTACCTGGATTATCAAAGCCGCTCATCAGTAGCCCTGTTGAAGTGGCTGATACGGGAGTACTGGGGCATCAACCCGGAGCTAATAGAAGCGCAGGACGAAAGCTACCGGGATAAAATAAAAGGCAGCACGGCAGGCCTGGTGATTGGTGACCGGGCACTGGAGCAACGCAAAGTTTCCACCTATATCTACGACCTGGCCAGCGAGTGGAAGGCTATTACGGGGCTGCCGTTTGTGTTTGCTGCATGGGTCAGCACCCGGCCTTTACCGGAAGTATTTATACGCCGCTTTGATGAGGCTAATGAAATGGGAATGAACAAAATAGATGAGATTGCGGCTTCTCTGCCCGGGGCGCTGTATGATTTCAGGAAATATTATACCCTCCATCTGGATTACAGGCTGGATGCAAAGAAGCGGGAGAGCATGAACAAATTCCTGCAAATAGTAGAAGCGGATCTGCCTGTGTAAAGCGATTTGTAAAATATTATTTTATTGCTGCGTAGCAGCTTTCCCTGGTTGGTTTTGTGATAGTAAGGCCTGCCACTTCCCGGTAACAAGCACTATTTCCCGTTTATTGTACTGCAATAAAGCTTTACAGACATTATATTAATCATAGCTAATGTAATTATTACTTATCACAGTTTACTGGCAAAGGCTATTTTTGGCTTGTTAAGCATGGCCTGCTTTATTTCAGCCTGCTGAAAAATATTACTGATTCTTACCTATTTTCGATGACTGTCAGAAAGCATTTATAATCTGCTGGCAGCCGTATTTTTTAAGCTATTTGTATGAACCCGAGAGTCAGCATTATTATTCCCTGCTATAACCAGGGCCATTTTTTGCAGGATGCTTTAGCGAGTATTCAGGCCATCAATGATCGTGGGCTTATTGAGGTCATTATTGTGAATGACGGTTCCACGGATCAGTTCACCAACGGGTATCTGCAACAACTGGCCGGATCCGGCGTACAGGTGATTTTCCAGGAAAACAAAGGCCTGCCGGTTGCCAGGAATACAGGTATAGCGCAGGCAAAAGGAGATTATATTTTACCCTTAGATGCGGATAATAAGATCAGGCCGGCTTATGTTTCAAAATCAATAGCTGTTCTTGATAAAAACCCGAATGTGGGAGTAGTATATGGCGATGCTGAATATTTTGGTGCAAAAAAAGGAGTATGGAAGGTAGGCGAATTTAACCTTCAGCGGCTGATGATCAACAATTATATTGATGCCTGCGCTATGGTGCGGAGATCGGTACTGGCAGAAGTTGGCATGTACGATGAAAAAGGGATAGGAGGGCTGGAAGATTGGGATCTGTGGCTAAGGGTGGCATGGAAAGGATACGGGTTTCATTACATACCAGAAGTATTGTTTGATTACCGGGTGACAGATGACTCTATGTCGAGAAAGCTGAATAAAAGCTACGAAAAAAGAAATTATTACCTTCAATACCTTAATGATAAATACCCGGACAGGCTGGGGCATCAATGGATAACGAACTATCCGGTACAACGGTTTAAAAAATCGCCGTTCAGTTTTTTTGTGAAGCTGATATTGATCAGCTATTTTCCTGGTTATTATCAAAGGCTGCTAAAAAAAAATAAGATTGTTTCAGGCCTCTGATATGTTGATGATATAACGGCCGGTTTTTCAATCATTGTTATTGCTTAGGGCTGTATTTTTTTTGTTCAAAAGTGCTATATATGAGAGAGGATAATATAGAGCGGCTGAGATCTTCCGTCATTAAGAAAAGGCATCCGCATTATATTCATTTAAGCTACCTGGTTAAAGATATAAAGAAAGCTGTTGAAGAGAATGCATCGGGAGATGTATTAGATATCGGTTGTGGTAATAAGCCTTATGAGTCTTATTTTTCACAGAAAGTATTATCATACACAGGCTGTGATGTGGTGCAGAGCAGCGACGCTAAAGTTGATGTAATATGTGAGGCCACCAGTCTTGCCTTTGAGGATAACCGTTTTGATACGGTTTTTTCCACACAGGTTATAGAACATGTTAGCGATCCACAGGCCATGCTGCATGAAGCATTCCGGGTGATGAAGAATGGCGGAAAACTCATACTTTCTTTCCCGTTTGCCTGGGAACTGCATGAAGAGCCATATGATTTCTTCCGCTATACAAAATATGGTATTGCCGCATTGCTGAAAAACGCAGGATTTGAAATTGAAGAGGTTAAACCAAATGGGGGCAAATGGGCGGCAGTATTTCAGCTTCAGCTCAATATGCTCTACTCTTCTTTTTTAAAAAAAGGAGTGTTTAGAAAAATGCTGAAAGGTTTTTTTGTGACATTGCGGTTCACCGTTGTTTACAATTCAATAGCTGTTTGGCTGGATAAAAAGTTTTTTGACCCGGTTCTTACGCTGAACTATGTAGTGGTTGCACGAAAAAAATAATAAAAGGTGATTGATACAACAGACGATATAACACCTCTTATTTCAGTGTGCATTCCTGCATACAAGAATGTTCCTTTTCTCAGGAGACTGTTAGATTCTCTGCGGAGGCAGACTTTTGCCAACTTTGAAATTATTATTACCGATGACAGCCCCGATGACAGAATCCTGGATTTTCTGGCAGCATATAGTATAGAACAGCCTGTATCTTACTACAAGAATCCTGCGCCTTTAGGAACGCCTGCCAACTGGAACGAAGCAATAAGCCGTGCAAAGGGAACCTGGATTAAGCTGATGCATGACGATGACTGGATGGCATCAGATCGGGCGCTTGATCTTTTTGTACAAGAGGTAAAACAGAATCCAGCAGCGTCTTTTATCTTTTGCGCTTTTAATAATGTTTTTTCACCTGACGGGCGGGTAGAAAAGAGCGGTGTAAGCCCACGCAAACTGCGCCGGCTGAAAAAAGCGCCTGCTGAGCTCCTTGCCGGAAATATAATTGGCCCCCCCAGCGTAACGCTTTGTAAAAAGGATATAGCACTTCTTTACGATACCCGGCTGAAATGGCTGGTGGATATTGAATACTACCTGCGTGTGCTTAAACAGCATGAGTTTGCGTTTATTGACAAACCGTTGGTAAATATTGGGGTAAGCGGGGAGCAGGTGACAAAATATAGCTTTGGCATAAAAGAGGTTGAGCTGCCAGAGTATCTGCATGTGCTGGAAATTCATGGCATGATCCTGTTAAAAAATATAAGAGTCTATGATGCTTATTGGCGGATGCTCCGGAATTTGAACGTGGGAGAGGCCGATATCGTTTCCTGGCAAAAGAAGTATCCCGGTGAAAATGTATTGGTATCAATGACCAGGTGGCAAAAAAAGATGCCGGCGCGGCTGCTGCGTATGGGCATAGTGTCAAAAGTTATTATGACCCTTCATTTTATCCTTCATCGCAGCAGGCTAAAGATGGTTCCGGGTAAATGAGCTGCCGGTAAGACTGACAGAAATGAGCAGCGCTGAATTTTTGAATAGCTGCTATCCTGTTATTGCGGCCAAACTCTTTTAGCAGATCTGGATTGCTGGCGAGCAGCTTTAAATGCCTGCTGCCTTCTTCCACAATTTCAGCTTCTTCACTGGCATAAATAAGCAGCCCGTTTTCGTTATGTTTAATATAATCAGGGATACCATTTACTGCAGTGGACACCACCGCCTTTCCATAGGCCATCATTTTCATTACTACCACCGGCAATCCTTCAAAAGCTGAGGTAAGAATCAAAACATCAGCGCCTGCATAGATTGTTTCCAGTTGCGACTGATTGCTGATATTTCCATAAAACCGGCAATAGGGGTAGCTGGCAGGTGAAATAATTTTTTCAACATCACCAATAAATGAAAAGCTGACAGGAGCATCATCGCGGTGCATTTTTTCTGCAATAGCAGCTACCAGGTGAACCCTCTTCTGCGGAGCACCTCTGCCGATAAATACTACTTCCAGTACTTTATTATTGCTTTGCATCTCCCCGGGAATGGGTATGCTGTTGTCAATGAAATGGAGGTGTTTATAATATTTTTCTGCTAAGTTATTTTCAGCGTATTGCTGCTCAACCTGTTTTTTCAAATAGGCAGTGCTGAAAACACGTTCATCAATATTATCAATATGCCCAATGCTGTAAGGCAACCAGGTATCCAGGTGGCATATTTCAATCCTTCTGGTGCGTTTGGAAACATGCTGAAGCAGCTTATAAAAAAAAAGTGATTCTCCGCCTATCATTACCGGGCTATCGCTTCTGTTTATCCATGCTGCAATAACGCCCCGGTAAAAAAAATTGACAAAGTGAAAAATTTTTCTGTCAATTAACCGGTGCAGATCAATGATGCGGACGCCTTCTATGTTGAACATTTCCCGGAACCCGTTATTTTTAGGTTTTTTTGAAAACAGGATCAGCGGTTTTTTATCTCTCAGGCAATGGGTAAGGTCTATGTTTACCTGGGGGGAGCCACCAATGTCCCCATTAGGGAAGAAGAGAAAGAGGTCATGCCGGGTCTTTAGTGGGAAAAGAGCGCCATAGAGCCTGCCGGCAAGAACAAAAGGTAGCATGAGCAGGTATTCAACCCGGAACTTTCGTTTTGCCTGCTTATATGTCATTGTGTAATAAGTATTTTTCAATTACCCTTTCCAGGTAATTCCCGGCAAAGTTAAGCTGAAGTTCACTTATTGCCCTTTCGGCCAGGGCTGTGTCAATAACCGGCCTTTCCCCTTTATTCTTTGTTGTGTAAACTGCTTTTTTTTGCGTCATTTTCTCAATAACACTGACAATTTCGGTAACCGGGTAGCTGACCGGGTTGGCGATATTAACCACCTGGTTTAAATACGCTGCCCGGCTTATAAAATATCCTGCAATGGCAACAGCATCCTCAATGTCAATAATGTTCCGGTAAGCCTTCTGCCAGAGTTGGAAAGGTTGCTGATGCCGGATATGCTGGTAAAAGAAATTAAGAACGGTATAGGGGTTGCCCGTTTTGCCTGCCAGGTTTGATATACGAAAAATATGATAATGAGCTGCGCCGGAAGCAACCAGATGCTCCATAGCCAGCTTGTGCCGTACATAGGCTGAATCGTTCAGAGATTCGTCATAGATGCTGCAGGTGCTGATATAAACAATTTTTTTTTCAGTGTGCTGCCGGAGTATTTCTGATAATAAGCCGGCTTCCCTGCTAAAAGCGGCTTCGCTGGTAGTGGTGGAGTTTGAAACGCCTGAAGCAAAAACCACAATGTTGCTATCCCGGTTATATGCTGAAA
>DAOLFO010000318.1:0-3820 GCA_035326305.1 Chitinophagaceae bacterium | reverse complement strand
TATAGCAGAGCTGGTAGCCCGCTCCATGGAATAGCCACCACCTGCCAACTCAAACCTTTTTAAACCTTTTAAACTTCCTAAACCTTCCCCCTCACCGTATCTTTGCCGCAGCACCACAGACCATGCATGATATAGAACCCTATTACAACTGGCGGCATATTTATGTAAGTGAGGAAGACCGTCTTTCTCCTTTCTACGGAAGGCAATACTCCGAGTTCGAATTTTCGCAAACGGTTTATAATTATTATATCCATCCGCAGTGGGATGAGTTTGGCAGCCGCACCCTCTACCTCAAGGTGCTGATGGCCGACTATGAAGAAAAATATGCCATCATAGAGCTGATAGGAGAGTGGAATGATGCGATTGAAAACGATATGATGACCCTCAAGCGGGAAGTGCTGGAAAAATTTATGTATGAAGGCATCATGCAGTTTATCCTTATTACAGAAAATGTGATGAATTTTCACAGCGGGGAAACGGATTATTATGAAGAGCTCCGCGAAGAATTAGTGGAAGAGGGCGGCTGGGTTGTTTGCTTAAATATGCCTTCGCAAACCCAGCATGACTTTACCCGTTACCGGCTGGACAGGTATGTGGCGCTGATGGAAATAGAAAACTGGCGCACGTATAAACCTTTCCACCTGTACAGGAAAGTATTGGCGGAGCAAAACAAATTATTGGAAGGCTGAGGATTGACAGGTTGGATTCACAAAGTTTTTGTCATACTTTGGTCATTGGATAGTAAATTTGCACAAATTTTATCACCATCTGCTGATTACTTATGAAATGGGCTGATTTTTTTACTTCTTCGATTGGGAAAAAGCTTATCATGAGCTTATCAGGCATTTTCCTCGTTCTTTTCTTGATTGTGCATGTGGGGTTGAATGCCTGTATCTGGGCCAATGATGGCGGTGTTATGTTTAATAAAGCTGCCCATTTTATGGGCGCTAATATTATTCCCCGCATCCTGGAGATAGGCCTGTTTGCCGGATTTCTTTTACATATCATCCAGGGTTTTGTGCTGGAGTTTCAAAACCGGTCTAAAAGAAAGATTGGCTACCATGTGCCTATGGGCAACAGGGGAAGCAAATGGTACAGCCGCAGCATGGGCCTGCTGGGTACGCTGCTGCTCCTTTTCCTTATCATGCATATTTCTCACTTCTGGGTGCCGTCCCGCATCACGGGGCTGGAGCCTGTTTATATAGATGTAACAAATGGTGCACTGGTACAGGCTGCTGCCCCCAATGCAAAAGAGTACCACGACCTGTTTGGGAAAATGAGGGAGGTCTTTACCGGCAACCTGCTGATAGTAATCTTATATGTGATCGGCTGCATCTCGCTGGCCTGGCACCTGCTGCATGGTTTTCAGAGCGCTTTCCGCACTCTCGGGCTCAGCAATCATAAATACATCGGGCTGATCAGTGCTGCTGGTACCGGTTTCTCCATCATCGTGCCGCTGGCATTCGCTATGATGCCGGTCAGCTTTTATCTTGGATGGGTATAAGGATATAATCTTTGCAGTAACTGTTCACTGCTTTTGCTTTTTGACTTTTAACTTTTGAACTGTATATGTTAGACGCAAAAATCCCTGCTGGTAAACTGGAAGATAAATGGACCGATTATAAAGGCCATTGCAAGCTGGTAAACCCTGCCAATAAGCGTAAGATAGAGATCATAGTAATAGGTACCGGGCTGGCCGGCGCTTCTGCTGCCGCTTCGCTGGGCGAATTAGGTTACCAGGTAAAAGCATTTTGTTTCCAGGACTCACCGCGCCGGGCGCACTCTATTGCGGCACAGGGCGGCATCAATGCGGCTAAAAATTATCAAAACGACGGCGACTCCGTATTCCGCCTTTTTTATGATACCATTAAAGGCGGCGACTACCGTGCCCGTGAGGCCAATGTACACCGCCTGGCAGAAGTAAGCGTAAACATCATTGATCAGTGCGTGGCACAGGGCGTGCCTTTTGCCCGTGAGTATGGCGGCCTGCTCAATAACCGCTCCTTCGGTGGCACGCAGGTAAAAAGAACTTTTTATGCTGCCGGGCAAACAGGGCAGCAATTGCTCATTGGCGCTTACCAGGCACTGGAGCGCCAGGTAGCGCTGGGCAGTGTAAAGATGTATTCCCGTCACGAAATGCTGGACGTGGTAATTATTGATGGCAAGGCCCGTGGTATCATTGCCCGCGACCTGGTGACGGGTGAACTGGAAAGACATTTCGGCCATGCCGTGCTGCTGTGCACCGGCGGCTATGGCAACGTATTTTATTTATCAACGAATGCTATGGGCAGTAACGTAACGGCTGCCTGGAAAGCACACCGCCGCGGAGCCTTTTTTGGTAACCCCTGCTTTACACAAATACACCCCACCTGCATACCGGTAACCGGCGATCACCAGAGCAAGCTGACGCTGATGTCGGAGTCGCTGCGCAATGACGGGCGCATCTGGGTACCCAAACAAAAAAATGATCCCCGTAAGGCCAATGATATACCAGAGGAGGAGCGGGACTACTACCTGGAAAGAAGGTATCCTGCTTTTGGCAACCTCGTTCCCCGCGATGTGGCTTCCCGTGCTGCCAAAGAGAGGTGTGATGCCGGCTATGGCGTAGGCACTACCAAGCAGGCAGTTTATCTGGACTTTCGCTATAATCTGATCAATAAATATGGCCGTGCCGAAGCCAGCAAGCAGGGCATACAAAACCCGGACGAAGCAACACTGGTACGCCTTGGTAAAGAAGTGGTGAAGGAAGAGTACGGTAACCTGTTTGATATGTATGAAAAAATCACAGGCGAAAACCCGTACGAAGTGCCTATGCGTATTTACCCGGCCGTGCACTACACTATGGGAGGGTTATGGGTTGACTATGAATTAATGACAACGGTCAAAGGTTTATATGCTTTAGGTGAGGCCAACTTCAGCGATCACGGCGCCAACCGCCTCGGGGCTTCTGCGCTGATGCAGGGCCTGGCTGATGGTTATTTTGTCATTCCCTACACCATTGGTAATTACCTGGCTGATGAGATTGCCACCAAACCTATCCCGGTAAGCCATCCCGCATTTGAAGAGGCAGAGAAAGAAGTAAGCGGCCGTATTGAAAAGCTGATGAACATTCAAGGGACGCAATCGGTGGAAAGCTTTCACAAGCGCCTCGGCAAGATCATGTGGGAGAAATGTGGTATGGCCCGCAACGAAAAAGGATTGCAGGAGGCCATTGTGGAAATACAGCAACTGAAAAAAGAGTTTTGGAGTGACGTGCGCATACCCGGCAGTATCCATGAAATGAATACAGAGCTGGATAAGGCAGGGCGTGTAGCTGACTTCCTGGAGCTGGGCGAGCTGATGTGTAAGGATGCGCTGAACAGGAGAGAGAGCTGTGGTGGCCATTTCCGGGAAGAAAGCCAGACGGAAGATGGCGAAGCAAAAAGAGATGATGCAAATTATAGCTATGTAGCAGCATGGAACTATGCCGGGGATAGTAATTGGGAGTTACAGAAAGAAGCGTTGATTTTTGATGTTGCTAAACCAACACAGAGGGTTTATAAATAGCAGCAAAAAATGTAAAATTTTATAGAAAGCGTTTAGATATGGAGCACTATAATATGAACCTCACCCTTAAGGTGTGGAAACAACAAAATGCAAAATCAGTAGGCCGCTTTGAAACCTATTCCGTATCGGATATTTCTTCGGAAATGTCGTTCCTGGAGATGTTTGATGTGCTGAATGAAAAGTTGATTGCCGAAGGAAAAGAGCCCATTGCCTTTGATCATGACTGCCGCGAAGGTATTTGTGGCATGTGCTCCATGTATATTAATGGCCGTCC
>DAOLFO010000317.1:0-3820 GCA_035326305.1 Chitinophagaceae bacterium | reverse complement strand
GGGTCCACTGATTTTTTTCCTGGTGGTGCCGCTGGTAGCCATCACCCCCTGGGTGGTCCGCCGCCTGCTGCGGGTACGTTCCCGCCATAGCTACCTGGGCTGGGTATTTGGCCTGCTGTGGACACTGGGCTGGGTATGCGCCACCCTGCTGGCGGTAAGTGTGAGCAAAGATTTCCGTGAATATGAGCACAGCTCAGAAACGCTCACCTTCAATCAGCCTGCTAACAATAAGCTGGTGCTGGCAGTATCGGCTCCTGAGCTGGAGTATACCGGCCGCTTTAGCTGGATAGGCGACAGTGATGAAGATGGCTGGGACCTGACGGATGATACGCTGAAACTCTCTACGGTACACCTGAACGTGATTTCCAGCCATGATGCCGGCTACCATGTCACTATCCGCCGCCATAGCTATGGCCGTACGGAAGAAGATGCCATAGAGCGTGCAAAAAATATCATCTATACCGCACAGGTAAAAGACAGTGTGCTGGACCTGGGCAACGGGTATGCCATTGGTAAAGCAGATAAATTTCGCGGCCAGCAGGTGGAGATAGAAATAAAAGTGCCGGCCGGCAAAAAAATACAGTTTGACGAATCGGTGTTTCGCAAGCTGAACCCCACAGGCCTGAAATGGAAAGGCCGGTATACCACTACCGAAACGGTGAACGGGCATGTGGTACGCCGCAGGCACTATGAGCGCTACAACTACCGCTACCAGTCTGGCGTGGAGTACACAATGGGTATTGACGGCACACTCAAAGACGGGGCGGGCAACAGCATAACCCCATCGCGGAGCAGTGATGTGAAGGACTACCGCTACGAATCCGGCGATACCAACCGCATACAGCAGCAGATAGAGCAGCGTGAACGGGAAATAGAGGAGCTGAAAAAGATAAAGCAGGAAAAAACAACCACCCGGCGCAAAACCACCGGTGACAAAAAGGATGTGGCAGGTACAGAGCCCTCTCCGTTGTTTTCAGTACTGCTGATCTAACCGTAAGTGCCTGAAACAAAGCTTATAAATCCGGGTAGTAACCCGGTAGTCGCCAGAAGCGTCTCAGCTTGGTTGAAGTTGAAATCCTGCAAGCAGGATAAAAAAGGTGCCGTTCCCGGCGCCTTTTTCTTTTTTGGGAGTGATGACATTGTGCCGCCTTTTCCGATACAGGTGTAAAAGCCCCCATCATGAAACAGGTTATCACCCTCTTCCTTCTTATCGCTTCAGCATTTCTGCTCACTTCTTTTTACAGGCAGGAGCGGAGCGGCGGACAGTTATTCTGGTGGAAACCCGCTTCCGCCGGGGAAAAAGGCGTTTTCAGCCATCCGCAGCAAAAAGGCCCGCAGCTTGTTTTGCCGGCTTCGCTGGGTGGCGGGGATAAACAGGAGCCCATGCCGGTAGCCTATAGCCTGCAGAGCTTCCTGTAATTATTTGGAATAAAATTTAAAACACAACTAAAAATTAATAACCATAAACCGGAGGGAATGTGCCAGTGATATTTACCCGTTATTGCCGTATTCATCCTGAAAAAAGATGTACCTTTTGGCTTTCTGTAATTAATGTCATCCGGTAATTTTCCCCACCATATAAATTCACATGAGCAGGTAAAGGCGATCAGGGCAAATGATCAGCCCTTTTTGCAATGGCTTTACCGGGAGCAGTATCCAAAAACAGAATCTTTTGTGCTGCAAAACAATGGTACAGCAGAGCAGGCAAAAGACATATACCAGGAAGCCTTTATCGCCATGTGGCGCAATGTGCAACTGGGCCGGTTTGTTCCAAAAAATGAGCAATCGCTGCCGGGATACCTGCTGCAGATTGCAAAAAACAAATGGCTGGATTATTTACGGTCATCCGGCTATAAACGTACCACGCTGCTGCGGGAAGGGCTGGCAGATGAATGGAGCGCAGAAATGCCGCAGCAGGAAGAAGACAGCCGGCAGGAAGAAGAGTATATAAAACGGGTCAGGGAAAATTTCCGGGAACTGGGAGATAATTGCAGGAAAGTACTGACAGCGTTTTATTTTAAAAAAGAATCAATGAAAAAAATAGCGGATGCCATGGGATGGACAGAAGCAACCGCCCGGAATAATAAATATCGTTGTATAGAACGCCTGCGGGCCCTTATGAAAAACCAAAAGCAATAACCCGTGAACAATATGCAAAACATATCATCTGAAGAGCTGGAGCTGATAGAAAGTTACCTGTCCGGCAGCCTTTCTGCCGGCGAACTTGCCATCTTTGAAAAAAGGATGGAAGCAGATGCCCTGTGGAGAGAAAAAGTAAAAGAAATACAACTGCTCACTGCCGGCATACAGGAATCCGCCCTGCAGGATGCTTTAGCGCATTATCATCAGCCCTTTCAGCAAAAAGCGCCGGTGGTAAAAATGCAGTGGCTGAAAAAAGCAGTAGCGGCAGCAGCAGTCATCGTTGTTTTGCTGGCCGGTACCTGGTGGTTTTTACTGCGCCCCTCCGCGGATGAAAAATTATTCTCCGGTCACTTTCGCCCCGACCCGGGCCTGCCCACCACTATGGGCGTTTCTGACAATTATATTTTTGACAGGGCAATGGTAGATTATAAAACAGGCGACTACCGCAAAGCGATTGCCGGCTGGGAGCAATTGCTGCAACAGGATCCCGGCAATGATACACTTAACTACTTTATAGGATCGGCCCTGCTTGCTGACGGGGAATTTGAAAAAAGCCTTTCCTGTTTTGACACAGTGATAAAGAGTGGAGGCAGTGCCTTTTTACAGGAGGCGCACTGGTACAAGGCACTAGCCCTGATCAGGATTGGCCGCAGGCCCGAAGCTGCCGCCCTGCTGCAGGGAACAAGCAGGCCGGAAGCTCAGGAACTCATCAGGAAATTGCAATAAGATATGCTACTACGGTATACGCTTGCTGTTTTGCTTTTACTCGCCACCGGCCGGTTGCTGGCGCAGGCGCCTGGTGCATTGGTGCCCGACCTGGAAGCGCTGCTGGAGAAAAAAGATTACAAAGCAGCCGACCGCATACTAAAAGAGCGGCTTGATCATTTTATAGCAGGGCAGCAGGTTGATACGCTGGGATCGTACATGAAGTATATAGGAAAAGTAACGGCCGCCCTGCAGGGAAAAGAAAAAGCACAGGCAGCCGTGCTTGATTTTATCAGCCGCCTTAAGGGCCGCTTCCCTTATCATGGCGATCTGATTGGTGTTGTATTCAGCGCTGCTGATTACTTTGGCAATAGCGGCAACCCGCAACTGGCTTATAAGATCACAAAAGAGCTGAAATTATATTTTGCCCCCCGGCCCGATTCCCTGCAGCCCAGCCTTCACCGGCTGGAGTCCAACCTGGGATCCTATGCCATGGGGATAGGCAATTATGGCCTTTCCTCTGATCACTACCGGGAGTCGCTGCGGCTCACCAACCTGTTAAAAGATCCGGATTTGGCGGAGCTGTTTATCAGCAACAATTCTATGGGTATTGCCATGTGGTATGCTTCCCGGCTCGATAGCTGCCTGCATTATTTTAAAAAAGCTGCAGAGGTGCTGCAACAGCAGGACTCCACACCGCTAAACCGGAATTTCAGGATGGCCATGCTGCAAAATAATATGGGCAATGTGTACAATGAGCTGGGCAGGGCGCAGGATGCTATTGAAAGCTTTAATAATGCTATTGATAACTATCAGCTTTTTATTGCCAGCCCGGAGCCGCATATGCGTAAGGAATATGCAGCACGGGCACGCCTGCAGGCCATAGATAACCTGGCTAAAACCTATAATGACCTGGGCGACTATACCAAAGGACAGAACCTGCTCGTGTATGCCTATGAGCAGAAAGTAAAAA
>DAOLFO010000016.1:0-20739 GCA_035326305.1 Chitinophagaceae bacterium | reverse complement strand
GGCTGGTGGGCGGACAGGCTACCTTTTTGCCAGACACGAGCAGGCTGGAAAACGAATTGCGCACAGCCCAGCAGCGATTACTGATGATCAGCAGGGCCACCACCGATGCCATCTGGGAGTGGGATATGCAGAGCGGCCATATTTTCCGCAATGAAACGCTCATGACCATGATAGGCTACCAGCAGGATAACTCAAGAGGCCTGTCCTGGTGGCTGCGCCGCATACACCCGCATGACCGTGACCGGGTAGCCGACACTGTAAAAGAAGCCACTGAAAACAACCAGCAGTACTGGCAGGAAGAATACCGGTTCAGATGTGCAGACGGGGCCTACAAGCATATCCGCGATAAAGGCTTTGTGGTATATGAAAACGGGCTGCCGGTAAAAATGATCGGCTCCCTGCAGGATATTTCCGGCTTAAAAGAGCTGGAAGGCAAATTAATGGATGAGCGCCTGCAGCAGCAAAAGGAAAATGCAGAGATGGTGATGAAGGTGCAGGAAAAAGAACGCTCCCGCATCAGCAAAGAGCTGCACGATAATGTCAACCAGTTGCTGTCAACCAGCCGGCTGTTTATAGACGCCATCAATACAAAAGATGATAGCCAGCGGCAGATAAAGGAGAAAAGCGTGGAGTACCTGCAAATGGCAGTGGATGAAATACGCAAACTATCGAAAGAGCTGTCTTCGCCACACCTGCAGCAAAATACTCTGGAAGATATACTGCATACGATGGTGGAGGATATCAATATGACAGGCAGGATTAAGATGAAGATGGATTACGACCCGCAGGCTGAAGCCTTATCTATAGGAAAAAAGACGACCCTGTTCCGCATCATACAGGAGCAGGTAAAAAATATTATCAGGCACAGCGAAGCAACCAGCGCTGCTATATCACTGCATACCGGGCAGGGGCAGGTAGCCCTGTCTATAGAGGATAATGGAAAAGGCTTTGAACCCGGACAAACACACCGGGGCATAGGCCTGGCAAATATCCAGGAGCGCAGCAATTATTATAACGGCAAAGCCACCATCAGCTCCGGGCCTGGTAAAGGGTGTATACTGACCGTTTTGCTGCCGTGTGAAGATTAACGCTTCTCCACATTACTATTACAAAATCCGGGGAATAAATAATAAACAAAAGCCTGTCCGGTGAGGACAGGCTTTTTCTTTCTGCAAATGAATATAAAAGTGTCTTTCAGGGGAATGTTTGTGTTACCTCAAACATCAGAGCCATAACCACTGCAAATAAAGGATACTATGCAATGCATTCAAACAGGCATTTATATTTTTATGCTGTCATCAGGCATAAGCAGGCTGTAGTGCATCCACTACAGCCTGCCTTTATACTTTTACCGTTTTCCATTTTCCTTTTTTAAACAAGAAGTAAGAAGCGATAGTAATGCTGGTTTCCGCTACAGGTATGGCGATGAATACACCTGTTGGCCCCATGTGCAGCGTCTTTGCCAGCACGTATGCCAGCGGCACCTGGAAGAGCCAGAATCCGCAAAAGTTGACAATAGTGGGCGTCCAGGTATCCCCCGCCCCGTTAAACGTATTGATAAGCACCATGCCGATGCCATAAAAAATATAACCGAGGCTAATGATGCGCAGCGCTTCAGCGCCTACGGCCTGCACTGCTTTATCATCTGTAAATAATGATACCACCCAGTCACCCAGCACCAGGAACAGGATAGTGACAAAGACCATAAAGATGATATTGTACTTCATCGTCAGCATCACTGATTTTTCTGCCCGTTCCACCTGCTTTGCTCCCAGGTTTTGGCCTACCAGGGTGGCGGCTGCATTGCTGAGGCCCCATGCCGGTAAAATAAAGAACATCATCAGGCGGAGGGCAGTCTGGTACCCGGCCGATCCTGCGTCATTTCCGGTAGTGGCTACCAGGTTGGCCAAAAAAATCCAACTGCAACTGGCAATGACAAACTGCAGTATGCCCGGTGCTGCTATTTTAATTAAAGAGCGCTGTATGGACCAGTTTATTTTCCAGTGTGGCAGGCGAATCCGTAGCTGGTGCCCGCCCCTGAACAAATGATATAGCTGGTAGGCCACTCCAATGCTGCGCCCGATAGTAGTGGCCAGTGCCGCACCCGTCAGGCCAAATGCAGGTACAGGCCCCAGCCCGTTGATCAGCAGCGGGCATAAGATAATATTGCACACGTTGGCCAGCATCAGGCTCTTCATGGCAATAGCTGCATTGCCCGCTCCGCGAAATATACCGTTGATCAGGAACAGCAGCATGATCATAACGCTGCTCCCCATCATAATGCGGACAAAGGTTGTACCCTTTATAGCAGTTTCTTCAGAGGCGCCCATCAGCCGCAGGATATCAGTGGCAAATAAAAAGCCGGCAAAGCTGAGCAGCAGTGTAATAATGCCTGACAGCATGATTACCTGCACAGCGGCCCTGGCTGCGCCTTCCGGATCTTTTTCCCCAATGCGGCGGGCTACCATAGCCGTGGCGGCCATGCTCATGCCAATGGCTATGGAATAAATAATTGTAAGCACAGATTCCGTAAGCCCCACTACCTGCATGGCCTGGCTGGCATCGGGCAGGTGGCCTACAAAATAAGTATCCACCAGCGCAAATACTGACTCCATAGACATTTCCAGCGTCATTGGTATAGCCAGCATCAGCACGGCATGGCGCAGGCTCCCCTGCGTATAGTCCATCTCTTCTCCCTTCAGTGATCGTTTAATGATGGTAATGGCATGGGATAGCTTATTACCACGTACTGTCATTTGCGACATATAATCGTTTGATTAAAACCTAAAAATTAAGTGATATGAAAATGAGGTAAAGCGATGCTTTACTTTAATAAAAGGATAAAACAGGTTCTGATTTACAATGGGGGCGAACCTTAGCAGATCTTCATATGCGTATGCTTGAGAAGGCACAAAACTAAAGGTTTTTTGAGATAAAATAAATTTTATCACTTACAGGTGCCGTTTACCGCTTCGCCGCAAGCGGCAATAGGCTTAATTTTGCAGGTAATTCTTACCCTGTAAAAAAAGATTTTCAACCTTCTAAAAAAACGATGCTGATGAAATTGTCTCAACTGGCTGAAACGTTAATCGGTTCTGAAATTGTAAAACTTGGCGGAGAAATAAGGGAGAAGATCCGCAAAGGGGAGCGCATTTATAATTTTACCGTAGGTGATTTTGATCCGTCTGTATTCCCGATACCCCGCGAGCTGGAGGATGCAATAGTAGAGGCATACCGGCGGCATTTTACCAATTACCCTGCAGCAGAGGGCAACCTGGACCTGCGGGAAGCCATTCTGTCTTTTACAAAAGATAACGAAGCGCTGGATTATGATCTTTCAGAAATATTAGTGGCATCAGGCGGCCGGCCGCTGATTTATTCGCTGTTCCGCGCCGTTTGTGATAAAGGTGATAAGGTTATCTATGCAGTACCGAGCTGGAATAATAATCACTATACCCATTTTGTAGAAGGGCAGCATATAGTGGTAGAGGCTCATGCGGAAAATAATTTTATGCCGGCGGCGGCTGACATAGCACCGCATATCAAAGAGGCAGCGCTTATTGCACTTTGCTCTCCGCAAAACCCAACGGGCACCACTTTTAAAAAGAAAGACCTGGAGGAAATATGCGACCTGGTAATTGCAGAAAACAAGCTGCGAGGGGAAAATGAAAAGAAATTATATGTGATGTATGACCAGATGTACTGGCATCTGACATACGGAGATATTGTGCATTACAATCCCGTATCGCTGCGCCCGGAGATGAAGGCTTATACTATTTTTATTGATGCTATCAGCAAGGTGTTTGCTGCTACCGGTGTAAGGGTGGGCTGGAGCATGGGCCCTGCTCATGTGATTGGGAAAATGAAAGCCCTGCTCACGCACCTGGGTGCATGGGCGCCGATGGCGGAGCAAAAAGCGGTAGCGGCCTACCTTGGAAAAAGAGAGGCTATACAGCAATACCTGCGGCATTTTAAAGGTGAAATAGAAGAGCGCCTGCGCAAAATTTATGACGGGCTGCAACAATTAAAGCAGGAAGGCCTGCCGGTAGATGCCATTGCGCCGGAAGCCGCCATTTACTTAACCATCAAGGCAGACATAGCCGGCAAGAAAACGGCATCCGGTGAAATATTAAAAGACCAGGCGGCGGCCACTGCTTACCTGCTTGATGAAGCAAAGCTGGCTATTGTTCCGTTCTATGCATTTGGAGCCAACCGCAACTCACCCTGGTACCGGCTAAGCGTGGGCACCTGCAAAAAAGAAGATATAAATGAAATGCTGGCAGGACTGGGAAATGCATTGAGAAAGCTTTCCTGATTCCTGCTCCTTGCAGTAAAGCAATACAACAAAAAAGAGATGCTGCAAGCATCTCTTTTTTAGTTCGGTCATTAACCAGGGCGAAAAGCAGCAGTTAGTTCTTGTTGATCAGGAAATAAAAAGCTTTTAATTCGGTATGACGGATGGCTTTCAGGATTTTATTTGGCGTGCTGGTGATGCGGTTGCGCCTTACCAGCTCATGCGCTGTACAAAATTTTTCGTCAGACTCCGTGATACGTAAAATAGTATCAATACACTCTACTTCATGATCAATAGACTGCTGGCTCATGGACTCATCCCTGAGTAATACAATCAGATCCCTGTTTGGAAGTTTCATGTCGGCAAACTTTTGCTACTAATCTGAGTTGCCTTATGGCTGGTTAGGGCATCCGCAGTTTTTGCCTTTTCCGTTTCCGGAGTAATAATTCCGGTTGCAGGAAGAAGCAAAAATAGCCCCGGCCAGTAAAGCTATCAGGATGGTTAATTTTATCGGATATTTCATAAGTAAAGATTGTCCTAAATTAAAACTATTTTACACAAAAAAAAGTATCCCGCTGACAGAAAAAATGAAAATCCTGACATGAGTCAATCTGCCGGAAGAAAACCGAGGGTACTGGTGGCCCCGCTTGACTGGGGGCTGGGGCATACCACACGCTGCATACCCGTTATCCGGGAGCTGCTAAATCAAAATACAGATGTATGGCTTGCCGGGGATACTGTACAGCAGCAGGTATTAAGCGCCGAATTTCCACAGCTTCCTTTCCTGCATCTGCCTGGTTACCAGGTACGTTATGGCCGCAGCCGGCTGGGCCTTCTGGCGAGCCTGCTGCGCCAGTGGCCACGCCTTAAAAAAATGATCCGGCAGGAGCATGAATGGCTGCACAAAAAGACGGATGAATGTCATTTCGATGCTGTTATTTCCGACAACCGTTTTGGCCTCTGGCATAGGAAAATTACGAGCATCTTCCTGACCCACCAGTTGACAATTATCAATCCTCTTTTTGGCAAAAGCAGCCATTTTTTACAGAAAATAAATTACCGGCTCCTGAAAAACTTTGATACCTGCTGGATTCCCGACTGGCCCGGAGAAGCCAACCTTGCCGGAATACTATCACATCCATCCCTGCTTCCGCCGGTAAAACTGCAGTATACCGGCCCGCTATCCAGGCTGCAGCAACCTGGCGCCACTGCTATGTCAGCAGATCATCTTTTTATTTCCCTTTCCGGGCCGGAGCCACAGCGCAGCCTGCTGGAAGAAAAAATATTGCAGGAGGTAACAAACTATGCAGGTACCATAGTGATGGTACGCGGGCTGCCCTTATCAAAAAATATGATTCCATCCACCGGCCGTTTTGTTTTTTATAATCATCTTCCTGCCGCAGCTTATCAGGAAGAGATGAGCAAAGCAGCATGGGTTATTTGCCGCAGCGGTTATTCTACTGTGATGGACCTGGCTGCACTGAATAAGAGAGCTGTGCTGATTCCCACTCCCGGGCAACCTGAGCAGGAATACCTGGGAAAATACCTGGTGGAAAAGGGATATGCCCTGTGTATGACACAAAAGAGGTTTAATCTTTTGACGGCGATGGAGACAGCAAAGCAGTTCTCTTACCAGGCATTTCCCGGTAGCCGTGAGCCACTGCTTAGCAGGGCCGTAGCGGAGTTGCTGCAATCAATCAGTCGCTGATGCCTGCTTTGGGGCAATCAAAAAACCAGTATGTTTTTTCTGCTGCCGCAAAATCCTTCCAGTTGTCTGCCCGGATATTTACAGCAAAAATGCCACAGGTGGGAATATTATCTATACGGGCAGTGGTGAGCTGGTTAGCAAAATCGGTCAGGCCATCATTGTGAGAAAAAACAGCTATGCAATGATACCTGTTATCCGTTTCGCTAATGATACGGGCAAGCACAGCGGGAGAAGCAAGATAGAGAAACTCAGAAAAAATAATATCACCCGTATTTCGATGGTATGCTTTTGCAAAAGCTTCAGCCGTTTTGCGTGCCCGCTTTGCCGGGCTGGAAATAAAAGCGTCTATTTTAATATTTTTTTCCAGCAGGCGTTGCGCCATAGCGGGAGCATCCTTTTTCCCGCGTTCATTCAGCGGCCGGTCAAAATCGTGTACGGAAAAATTTTCCCAGCTACTTTTTGCATGGCGTATGAGCAGGAGCTGTTTCAAGCGGGGTGATGAGTAGTGATTAATGAATATTGAATGAACAGCAAACTTAAAACCAAAAACTAAAAGCTCCCTAATATCCCCGTTCGTTTCGTCCTTCCATGTAGTTCATAAAGGCTTTGTTTACCACTTTATTGCCACCGGAAGTAGGATAATTGCCGGTAAAGTACCAGTCGCCCAGGTTGCCGGGGCAGGCTTTGTGCAGCCCTTCTATTGTCTGGAAAATGACTTCTACCGGTATTTTTACATCAGCGGGTGTTATCAGCTCCGCCACTTTTTTAGAAATTTCCTCTGCGGTAAATGGCTCATACAGGGCTTTCACCACATTTTCATTATTAAGCTGGTTGGTTCTGTTCAGCTCCCTGCAGCGCTCCAGCATTCCGGTAAGGATATGCTGGCGGCCGCTTTCTTTCAGTAATTCCACTGCTGCATTAAAGGCGATAAAATCGCCCATCTTGCTCATATCAATGCCATAGCAATCAGGGTAGCGGATTTGCGGGGCGGAAGACACCACAATTATTTTCTTCGGCTCCAGCCGCGACAGCATACGGATAATGCTTTCCCTTAATGTAGTGCCCCTTACTATCGAATCGTCGATTACCACCAGCGTATCAATGCCGGGGCGTACAGTGCCGTACGTTATATCATATACGTGCTGCACCATTTCGTTTCGGTTGGCATCTTCGGTGATGAAGGTGCGCATCTTCACATCTTTGATCGCAATTTTTTCCAGCCTTATGCGCCGGTTGATCATTTCGCTCAGCTTCTCTTCATCATAATCCTTTCCCCAGCTCAGGATGCGCTCTACCTTGATACGGTTCAGGTAGGCTTCCATACCCTTTTGCATACCAAGAAAAGCCGTTTCTGCTGTGTTGGGAATAAAAGAGAAAATTGTATTGCGAAGATCATGATCTATTGCATTCAGCACCGGTTCGCTCAGGTTGTAGCCCAGCGCTTTTCTTTCCTTGTATATTTTTTCATCGCTGCCGCGTGAAAAATAAATGCGCTCAAAGCTGCAGGCTTTTCTTTCCTTCGGTGCTATTAATTGTATTACCTCCCAGTTGCCCTGCTCATTCACTACCAGCGCCTGTCCCGGCATCAGCTCCTTCACCTCATTTTCTCCTACATTGAATGTAGTACGTATAGCGGCACGCTCTGAAGCTGCAACGATGACTTCATCATTGACATAATAGTAAGAAGGGCGGATGCCATGCGGATCGCGGAAGGCAAAGCCGATACCGCTGCCCGTAGCTCCGGCTACATGATAGCCGCCATCCAGCAGGGGCAGCACTTTGCGCAGCACTTTCTTAATGTCCATGTGGTGCGGCGAAGCTTCGTCTTCCTTGCAGAGAAAAGTATGCGTGAGCTCAATCATGGCAGCCAGGTCGCTGAAGCGCATGTGCTCACTGGGCTCTTTGCCCACCAGGGCAAAAAGTTCATCTGTATTGACAATATTAAAGTTGCCGGCCATGGCCAGGTTGCGGGCAGGTATGGTGTGCCGGTTGATAAAAGGGTGGCAATATTCCAGTTTGTTTTTTCCTTGTGTACCATAGCGCAGGTGGCCGATCAGTATTTCCCCTAAAAAATTGACATGCCCTTTCATCAGGCCGGGATGGTTTTTAATGCCCGGATGATAGCGTTCCAGCTCAGTGATTTCTTTGCCTATTTGCTGAAAGATATCGGATATAGCCTGGGGCGCATTGCTGCGCAGGCGGTTGAGAAAAGGGTAGCCCGGCTCCACATTCAGCTTTACAGAAGCGATACCGGCACCGTCCTGCCCGCGGTTGTGCTGCTTTTCCATCAGCAGGTAGAGCTTGTTGAGGCCCCAGAGCACAGTACCGTATTTCTGGTGATAGTGTGAGAATGATTTTCTTAACCGGATGAATGCCAGGCCGCATTCGTGTTTGATAGCGTCGCTCATGAAATTTTTGGAAAACGCAAAGTTAGGCTATTCCGGGTAAAGCGCTGCGCCCTGCATAACCGGCATAAAAGTCAAAAATCAAAAGGTAAATGGCGATGTGAACCGGATGGCGGCCAGCAGTCAACGGATAACGGACGACAGCCGCTGCACCGTACATCTTGCAGCTAATGGCTAATAACTATTAGAAAATTGTCAAATCAGAAATGATTAAATCAGCTATCTACCCGTGAATTGTGGTGCATACATTAAAAAAGCCGCTCCATCTGAAGCGGCTTTTACTGAAAACTATTTTACTTAAAATGCTTTTTCTTCTGTACTTACAAATCGTTTTACCGTAGGGCACTCCACTTCCATTTCATTATCCACCATAATGTAGTAGGTAGGTATTTTGGCCCGCAGCCATTTATCCAGTGCTTCTCTCTTTTTTACTTCCAGCGCTTCCTGGGCTATCAGGCTGTAGTCATCTTTCAGGTTCATGCGGTGCGGATCGGTACGTGATTTCAGGTAGATGAGGCGTACTCCTTTTTTGCCCTGGTCATTGGTAAAAGCCACCGGCTGCGAAAAATCTCCCACATTCATTTTGCTCAGCGTCACCACCATCTCTTTGTCCAGCTCATCAATCGTAACGTAGGTAGAGCCGTCCCTGCTCAGCTCAAAGGGGCCGGAAAATTGTACTGATTGATCTTCGCTGTATTTCACTGCGGCTTCATTAAAGCCAGTGGTTCCGGCAATAATTTTAGACCGTACGGTATCCAGCCGGGCTTTAGCAATATTTATTTCCGTTTCTGTTACAGGTGGTATGCGGAGTATCATCTGCACATTAGCATCGTCACCACGCTTATCCACCATTTTTATCAGGAAATAACCAAACCTGTCTGATTTGACCGGGTTGGATATTTCGCCATTTTTCAGGCGAAAGGCTGCCGCCAGGAAATCAGGGTCCCAGCTTTTTTCATTCCGGTTAATTTCATAGTAGCCGCCGCGATCTTTACTGCCCGGATCTTCGGATACCTGTTTGGCCAGCTGCTCAAAAGTGATCGTTTTGGCTTCCAGCCTTTTTTTATAGTTCTGCATTTCAGAGATGATATAGTCTTCAATCTCACGGGATGCTTTTGGCAGGATAACTATTTTGCCTACCTCTAATTTGGATTCGAAATAGGGCAGGCTGTCTGCCGGAATTTTATCAAAAAATGCCTTTACTTCGGTAGGCGTGATTTTTACGCTGCTTACCACTTTTTGCTGCATGGCTTCGGCCAGCTTTCTTTCCCTTACAGAGGCTCTTGCATCGTCTTTGATCTGGTATACGGTTTTGCCGGCCACTTCCTCCAGCGCTGCTATTGATCCGAGCTGCATTACATACTGGCGGATACGGTTGTCCAGATCAGCTTCCACATCTTCATCCGTTACCGGCAGTGAGTCTTTTTCCGCCTGCAGCATCAGCACTTTTGATACCAGCGCCTGCTCCATGAGCATGCACTCAGCGCCTTCAGGCACTTCCTGGCCCTGCCGGCGGGCATCATCAATACTGTTGCGGATATCCGAATTGAGAATGATGCGGTCACCCACAATGGCTACAATTTTATCAGCAACAGCTTTTTTTGGCTGCGGCTGTGCATATACGGTAAGTGTGCCTGCCAGCGCCAGGATGAGCGTCAGGCAGATTTTTCTGGTAGTATACATAATTTCAAAAATAAACTTACCTGTTGCCGGACGGAACAGGTAAGCGCCTATTTAACAAAAGATTTGTTTCACAAAATGAGCCTACAGGGTGCGTTTTACTTCTTCGGTTTCATACGCTTCCACTACATCGCCGGCTTTGATATCAGCATAGTTCTTGATGGTAAGGCCGCATTCCATGCCTGCCACCACGTCTTTTACATCGTCTTTAAAGCGCTTGAGCGAAGCCAGTTCTGCCACCGATTCACCCAGCGGATACACGACGATACCATCCCGTATCACACGCACTTTTGAATCTCTCTTGACCCGCCCGTCCCGCACGTAGCAACCGGCTACAGTAGCTTTATCAAACTTGAACACTTCTCTTATCTCCACATTACCAATGATTTTTTCCTGCACTTTTGGCTCCAGCATTCCTTCCATGGCGCTGCGTATCTCATCAATGGCCGTATAGATGATAGAGTACAGCTTTATCTCCACCCCTTCGTTTTCTGCCAGGCGGGCTGCCTGTGCAGAGGGGCGAACGTTAAAGCCAATGATCACCGCATCGGAAGCAGTGGCCAGCACTACATCACCTTCCGATATTTGCCCAACACCTTTGAGCAGCACCCGCACGGCTATTTCTTCCGTAGATAATTTTTGCAGTGAGTCGCTCAGGGCTTCTACAGAGCCGTCCACATCACCTTTGATAATGACATTGAGCTCCTTAAAGTTGCCCAGCGCCAGGCGGCGCCCGATCTCATCCAGCGTAATATGCTTCTTGGTACGCATGCCCTGCTCCCGCAGTATCTGTGCACGGCGGTTGGCAATATTTTTTGCTTCGGCTTCATCCGCATATACTTTGAATTTTTCACCGGCCTGCGGAGCCCCGTTCAATCCAAGTATTACTGCCGGTGCTGATGGGCCGGCTGCATCTTCCCGCTTATTGCGTTCATTAAACATAGCTTTCACCCTTCCGTAATATTGTCCGCTCACTACCAGGTCGCCGGCCCGCAGGGTGCCGTTTTCCACCAGCAGGGTGGCTACATAGCCGCGGCCCTTATCCAGCGTGGCTTCGATGATGGTGCCGCTTGCTTCGCGGTCGGGATTAGCTTTCAGGTCGAGCAGCTCCGCTTCCAGCAGTATTTTTTCCAGCAGCTTGTCAATGTTCAGTCCCTGCTTGGCAGCTATCTCCTGGCTTTGGTACTTACCTCCCCATTCCTCCACCAGCAGGTTCATTTGTGAAAGCTGCTCATAGATTTTTTGCGGGTTAGCGCCATCCTTATCTATTTTATTAATTGCAAAAATCATGGGCACACCGGCTGCCTGTGCGTGGCTGATAGCTTCTTTTGTCTGCGGCATTACGGCATCATCGGCGGCAATCACTATCACTGCAATGTCCGTTACTTTAGCACCCCTGGCACGCATGGCGGTAAATGCTTCGTGGCCCGGCGTGTCGAGGAAGGTAATCTCTTTACCACCCGGCAGCTCTACCTGGTAGGCGCCGATATGCTGGGTGATGCCACCGGCCTCACCGGCCACCACGTTGGCATTGCGGATATAGTCCAGCAGCGAGGTTTTACCATGGTCTACGTGACCCATAATGGTGACAATGGGTGAGCGGGCCTGCCGCTCTTCTTCTGCATCATCCTCTTCTTCCTCTTCCATTTCCATCTGCTTCTCCATGTCGATAAACTCTACATCGAAGCCAAATTCGCTGGCTACCAGCTCAATCACTTCCGCATCAAGGCGCTGGTTGATAGACACCATGATGCCAAGGCTCATACATTTACCAATCACTTCAGCAAAGCTTACATCCATCAGGTTGGCCAGCTCGCTCACGCTGATAAACTCTGTAACCTGCAGCTTGTTATCGTCACCCATTTCCTGCTGGGCATCTGCCAGTTCCTGCCTTTTTTCCCGGCGCATCTTGGCTTTGGAGCTTTTTCCTCTGCCGCTGCCGCCAGACAGTTTGGCCTGGGTTTCCTGTATTTTCCGCTGTATTTCTTTTTCGTCAATGAGTTTTTCTTCCCTGCGGCCACCACCTGACTGTGCGCCGCCTCCGTGGCGGTTGCCGCCGCTGCGTCCCCGCTGATCACCCTGCCGGTTGCCAAATCCACCACCCTGCTGCCTCCTGTTCTGATCATCGGGCTTTACTTCTTTTTTCTCGATGGGTATGCGCTTGCGTTTGCGCTTTTCGTCTTTTTTCGGGCGGGTATCGCTGTCTGCCGGCAGGTCAATTTTGCCCAATATTTTGGGCCCTTCAATTTTTTCAGCCCGGATGTTTTCAATAACAGCTGGCTGCTCCTCTTCTTTCGCTGCTTCCTTTTCTTCGGTTTTCTGTACGGGCGCCGTTTCTTTGGCAGCCGGCTTCACCTCTTCTTTCGGCTCTTCTGCTACAGCTTCTTTTTCTGTTGCCGCTTTCTTCTTAACGGCTTTTTTGGGCCGGGTGGAAGAGTCAATGGCAGAAAGGTCAATCTTATCCACCACTTTGGGAGCCGTTATTTCCGGGGCGTCGATTTTCACCACTTCTTCTTCTTTCACTTCGGGAGCGGCCTCTTCTTTTTCCTCCGGTACGGCCTCTTTCTTTTTAGTGGCCGGCTTTTTCTCTTCCTTGCGGAAGCTGATCTCTTCTTCTTCCTTCTTCTTCTTGGCTTCCACCTGCGGCCCTTTGGGCAGGTCTACCTGATCGCTCTTGATCTTGGCGGCTTTGTCGCTCTGAAACTCTGATTGCAGGGCGACATACATCTCTTCCGTCAGCTTGGACGTGGGTTTCAGGTCGTCTTTGCTAAAGCCTTTGCTCACCAGGAAGTCCACCAGCGTGTCTTTACCGATGTTGAACTCCTTGGCTGCTGCCATCAAACGTAATGTTGTTATTTCTGCCATATTAAGTTTAATACCCTTGTTTCCCTAAAGGGATTGTTTGTTGTCTTCGTCTTTTATGTCGTAAAACTCCCTTTAGCAAAGGTGAGTTATTCTTCTTCAAGTTCCGCCTGTAATATTTTTCTTATTTCGTCAATGGTCTCTTTCTCCAGGTCGGTGCGGCGCTCCAGTTCATCCGGCGTCAGGCGCAATACGCTGCGGGCTGTATCACATCCTATTCTTTTCAGCTCATCAATGACCCATGTATCAATTTCATCACTGAATTCTTCCAGGTCCACATCAAATTCGCCGGTTTCTTCTTCTTCATCGCGGTATACATCCAGCTCATAGCCGGTCAGCTCGCTGGCCAGCTTGATGTTTACCCCGCGGCGGCCGATAGCCAGTGATACCTGGTCCGGCTTGAGGTATACATTAGCATGTTTCTTTTCCTGGTCAAGCTGCATGCTGGTAATCTTGGCAGGGGTGAGTGAGCGCTGTATCAGCAACTGGATATTGCTGGTCCAGTTGATGACGTCGATGTTTTCATTTTTCAGCTCCCGTACAATGCCATGTATACGGCTGCCCTTCATGCCCACGCAGGCGCCTACAGGGTCTATGCGGTCATCAAAAGATTCCACCGCCACTTTGGCCCTTTCTCCCGGCTCCCGTACAATTTTTTTGATAACAATCAGCCCGTCAAAAATCTCCGGCACTTCTATCTCCAATAATTTAGCCAGAAAATCAGGCGAAGTGCGGGATAAGATGATGACCGGGTTATTGTTTTTCATATCCACTTTCTTCACCACGGCGCGGATATTTTCCCCTTTTTTAAAATAATCCTGTGGTATCTGCTCGCTCTTGGGCAGTATCAGCTCATTGCCTTCCTCATCCAGCAGCAGTATCTCTTTTTTCCATACCTGGTATACTTCGGCGCTGATGATTTCGCCAGTGCGGTCACCATATTTTTTGGCCAGTACGTTCTTTTTCAGATCGCTGATGCGGCTGGCCAGTGTTTGCTTGGCGGCAAGGATGGCACGGCGGCCAAAATCATACAGATCTATTTCCTGGAACAGCTCTTCGCCTACCTCAAAGTCGGGCTCAATCCTGATAGCTTCAGAATAGGGTACCTGCGCCAGCGGGTCTTCCACCTGCCCGTCTTCCACGATCATGCGGTGGCGCACGATTTCCAGGTCGCCTTTTTCGGCGTTCACGATTACGTCAAAGTTTTCATCACTGCCGTATTTTTTGCGCAGCAGGGTTTTGAAAACATCTTCTACCACTTTCATCATCGTGGGGCGGTCAATATTTTCCGCATCCTTAAACTCCTGGAATGCTTCAATAAGATTGATACTTGCCATAACTCTCGGATTTAGTAAGCTGCAGGCTGCAGGCTGTGAACTGTAAACCAGAATGGTTGCTCACGGCAGGCGGCTAAAAGCTTTTCTCAAATTTTGTTTTGAATTGTTGTTGTTTTTATTATCCTGCTTCCCTGCTGAAAAGCAGCGCTTGCAGGATTTATTTAGTAATTAAAATTTTACCTGTATCCGTGTGGTCCTGATGTCGCTGAAAGGAATGGTGTGCATGATCACTTCTTTTTTCTTCCCTTTCCCTTTTTCCTCTTCCAGCACTATGTTTTCTCCGGTGGCATCCAGCAGGCGGCCTTCTTTCTTGCTGCCGTCAGCCAGCGTTACTTCTGCAAAACGGCCCTTGTTTTTTACATACTGGCGATGCAGTTTCAGCGGCTCATCCACACCCGGAGATGATACCTCGAGCGAAAAATCGCCACCGGGAAACAGGGCGCTTTCTTCCAGCACTTTGTAGAGACTGCGATTGTAGCGGATTAGCTGCTCGATAGCAATGCCATTGTCGCCATCTAAAAACACTTTAATGTTGTTAGTAGGCTTGATGCGCAGCTCTACCAGGAAGATATCTGGCTGGCCGGCGATCTGCTCCTGCACTTTTTGCTCTAAAACCGGTATTAACCCGTCCATACGTTTAAGCTGATAAAAGAAGAAGGGAACGTTTCCGTTCCCTTCCTTCGTTCTGTTTCCGGTGCAAAGGTAAGGGAAATCGTGTATACATTCCAAAACCTGCCCCGGTTGCAGCTACTCTTTATATACCGGCAGATTCCGGCCATTCGCCGTTTATAGCCCGGCCTTTAACGAAGTATTAGGCGAAGCGGGGGACATAATCTGCATAGTATCGTAGTTTTGTGCCACTATGTGGAAATTCATATTATATGCGCTGCTGATCTGGTTTTTGTACAACCTTATTTTTCGTTTTATTATCCCGGTTTATAAAGCAAGCCGGCAAATGAAGCAAAAGTTCAGCGAAATACAGCAGCGTATGCAGGAGCAGATGAAACAGCAGGAGCAGGCGGCCGAATCTTCCCGCCCTTCACCAGCCGGCAAGGCATCTTCGGCATCTGCCGGTGACTATATTGATTTTGAAGAAATCAAGTAAAAGCTTTTTACATACAAAAGCAACAAGCCGTTTTCAGGCTTTTCCGGGTTTGCTGCCTGAGAGAAATAACAGGTCGCTCATGTAGTAGGTAAACTCAATATCAGACAGGGCCTGCCCATCCCAAAACAGAACGGTAAAAGTGAGGCGTATGTCTTTCATCAGCAGTTCTGCTTCATCTGCTCCTCCAAAAATCTGCCGGAAAGCCGCCACGGCGTGTGCATCTATATGCTGTTCGGCATACGAAACCTGGTCAGCAGGCCTCTTCCCATCCACGATATAGGTCAGGATAATATTCCTGCCATCCCTGCGGGCACCCTGCGACTGGGGGAGATGGCTGGCAAAAATTTCGGCTTTAGGCAGCCAGGCATCGGTGCGGGAGGCGGCTGCAAAAAATGGCAAGGTTGAAAGTTTTTTCATAAACCGGATTTTAAAACGGGTACAAAAGCGAATAACGGCTACCTTTTTTAAAAAAAGCATTTCCTGTTTATAAAAAGGGGGGACAATGCCGGACAAGGCAGATTTTGGTACCGGACAAAAGCCGGACAAAGAGTACAGGCTATTTGATTTCCATTAATTTATGAAAATAATCTTCCAGGGTTTCGTTTTCTGCCAGTCCCAGCCGGTGCTTTAGCCTGCGGCGTGCCCTTGACACACTTTCCCGCTCTATGCCGAGCATTTTGGTAATCTGGAAATTATTTAGCCGCAGGTAAAGAAGGGCGGAAAGGCGCTCCTCTGCCGGGGTGATAGTTGGAAATTGCTGCCGGAGCCGGGTAAAGAAAGCGGGGTAGGCTTTTGAAAATTCATTGCGGAACTTTTCCCACTCATCCTCACTTACCAGCATGTACCGGGAGAGCTTTTCCATAGCCAGCCGGTTTTGCTCTTCCTCTTGGGTGCCGCGGAGCTGGACTTCAAGAGATGCTATCAGGTTGTTTTTTTCAATGATATGCTCCATGAACCCGGCAATTTGCTTTTGGGCATTTGCTATTTCCGCTTCGGCCAGTTCTTTTTTCCGGTGGATGAGCTCCAGCCGGTGCCGGTTTTTAAGGCGGTAACGGTTATAAAGCAGTAGCAGGATAGTGAGCAGTAAAATGCTGCCGGCAATGGTAAGCTGCAGCACAGACCTGGAGCGGCTGAGTGCTGCCCGCGATTGTGTGAGGTGCTCCTGCAGGTTTTCAGAATCAATGCGGGCATTGATGGCGGAGAGGCGGGAAGCATCCAGCCTTTCGTCGAGCTCATATTCAAAAGCCCGGTACAGATCATAATAATAAAAGGCGCTGTCCGCTTTGCCGGTTTTGCGATAAATGTCTGCCATGCCTTTGGTGGCTTCAAGAAGGTATTGTTCGGGGTTGGCCGTATCGGAGTAGTGGTAAGCCTGCTGCCAGGCCTGCAGGGCCGGGGCATACAGACCCTGTGCATACCAGGCATCTGCAAGGAATGCGGAGCCCATGGCTACATTGCCGGGATAATTTGCGGCCAGGCTGTGCCGGATATATTCCTGTATCAGCGGTATGGCAGCAGCATATTGCTTTTGCAATACGAGGCTGTGCCCGATATTTCCTTTGGCAATACCCACCCATAGGTTGTGAATAAGGCCCGTATCAGGGTCGGCCTGCAGGGTATCCAGTATTTTTTGGTAATAATAAACAGTGCTGTCATACTTGTGCAGCTTCTTATAAGCAGCGCCAAGTATATCAAGCTGCAGGATATAAATTCTTTTCAGCCAGTGCTCACGGTCGGTATTAATAAAGCTGAGGCACTCAAGCCCGTACTGTATGCTCTGGCGATAGTCCTGGCTGTGATAGAGCGCATTGCTGACAATAAAAAAACGGTTGTGCACCGTGTGAAAATGCTCAAACCCGATGCGGCGCTGCAGTTCTATAGCCTTGAGGTTGTAAAGCGGGTGGCTTTGCCCGCTGGCAATCTCTGCATACAGGACATAAACCTCTGCAAGGAGCTGGTCATCCTTCAGCTCATGGGCAATTTGCATAGCCCTCTCCAGCATGAGCCTGTACTTTTCCCCGGTACGCCTGAACACCAGCGCCCCGAAGGCTTCATACATCAATATTCTTGCCTCTACCCGTTTATCGGGATTGTTGCTGATATACAGATACAGGGCATGCAAAACCTGGTTGTGCTTAACGGAATCTTTTTCTGCATCGAGCGTATCAAAAAAAACAATGGCGCGGTGGGACTGGGTGCGGTCTTTTACCTTCCATGCGCTGATGTAGGGGGCAATATCTGCCTCCTGCGAAAATGCAGGTATGCAAACAAGTAATAGGAAAGCAATAGCAGCAATTCTCATCAGGGCCAAGAAATATATTACAAATATATGTAGTATTTGATGGGGCGGAAGTGGTAGCGGAGGTGACTCCGGGCGGGAAGGGTATAAAAAAACCACAGTTGGGTGCTGTGGTTTTGAGAGTAGGTGGACCCTGCCCCGATACAATCGGGGCGATCCCTTTTTGTGGACCCTGCAGGGCACGATCCTGCGACCCCCTGATTATGAGTCAGGTGCTCTAACCAACTGAGCTAAGGGTCCTTTTGCTTTGCAGCAAATATCTTTCCTGAAAGAGCTTGTTACCGCTATCGGATAAAAAAACCAGCTTTACAACTGGCGGATTGCAAAAGTAGTAAAATAAATTAATTACGTGGGTCTTAACCTAACTTTAACCGAAAGAAAAATATATTTGCGGCCATAATCTGAATTATGAAGAAAATTGCGTTGTTGCCCCTGTGCCTCCTGGTTGTTATTGTTTCAGCGGCCCAGGAAACCTCTACTCCAAAAAAGACGAGCAAAAAGATTGACCTTGCCGGCCGGCCCGGCGACCATTTTCTCATTCAGCTTGGCTATACCGGCTGGGCGGGCAAGCCGGACTCTATCAGCACAAAAGGGTTTTCCAAAAGTTTCAACGTGTACTTTATGTTCGACTTCCCGTTTAAGACCAACCCGAAGCTGAGCATGGCCTTTGGCCCCGGCATTGCTTCTGACCATATCATTTTTGATAAAACCTATGTGGGCATCAAAGAATCCACCACCACCCTGCAGTTCAGGGACCAGTCTGATACCAACTATTTCAAGAAAACCAAGCTGGCCACCACCTACCTGGAGGCGCCGGTAGAGTTTCGCTATACGGCAGATCCGCTGCGGCCGGGCAAGAGCCTGAAATTTGCCGTAGGCGTAAAAGTGGGAACAATGCTGAATGCGCATACCCGCAATAAAACATTGCAGAATAAAAGCGGCAACACCATTAACGACTATACCATGAAAGAAACCAGCAAGCGCTACTTCAATACCACCCGCCTGCTGGGCACGGCCCGCTTCGGGCTGGGGCATTTTTCGCTGTATGGCAGCTACCAGATTACTACCCTGTTTAAAGAAGGAGTAGCGGCGGAGATCAGGCCATTTACCATCGGGCTTACCCTCAGCGGCTTATAAGATTTTTCCGGTAAATATATTTTTAGAGGCGGCCTTCAGCAAAGGCTGCCTCTGCTTTTGGTCAGGTTATCGGCACAGTATTTTCTATTTTTGCCAACCGGTTAGCTGAAAAAAGAAACACAAGCAGCTTACCGGTTGTTTTTTTATTATGCTGGATACTAAAAAAAGAATTGAACAGGAAGAAAGGGCCGTACTTGTAGGGCTGGTGCACAAGGAGCAAACTGAGCCACAGGTACAGGAATACCTGGATGAGCTGGCTTTCCTGGCCGAAACAGCAGGAGCAGTGTCGGTAAAGCGTTTTATTCAAAAGCTGCCGCACCCGGACAGCCGCACTTTTATCGGCAAAGGAAAGCTGCAGGAAGTGAAGAGCTATATTGCCGGCAGGGATATCCACCTGGCCATCTTTGATGATGAGCTGACGGGTGCACAAATCAATAATATAGAAAAAGAGCTGGGCATAAAAGTGATTGACCGCTCTGACCTGATACTGGACATTTTTGCCCGCAGGGCCAAAACGGCACAAGCCAAAGCGCAGGTGGAGCTGGCGCAATACCAGTACATACTGCCGCGCCTGCGTGGTATGTGGAAGCACCTGGAACGGCTGGGCGGTGGTATCGGTACCAGGGGGCCGGGTGAAACAGAGATAGAGACTGACCGCCGTATAGTGCGTGACAAAATATCATTGCTGCGCAAGCGGCTGGCGGAAATAGACAAGCAGGCGGCCACACAGCGTAAAGACCGCGGTGAATTTATCCGGGTGGCGCTGGTGGGATATACCAATGTGGGCAAATCCACCATCATGAACCTGCTGAGCAAGCGGGATGTGTTTGCAGAGAATAAGCTGTTTGCCACGCTGGATACCACCACCAGCAAGGTGGTGTTTGAGACCACGCCGTTTTTACTGAGTGATACGGTAGGGTTTATCCGCAAGCTGCCGCACCACCTGGTGGAAAGCTTTAAAAGCACACTGGATGAGGTGAGGGAAGCGGATATACTGCTGCATGTGGTGGATATTTCCCATCCTGCTTATGAAGACCAACTGGGCGTAGTAAATAAAACGCTGCAGGAGCTGGGCGCTTTTGACAAGCCGGCTATTACCATCTTCAATAAGATGGACCTGTATGAAGCGCATACATTTGATGAGTGGCTGGAGGAAAGCACAAAGAAAGAGATATTACAGGATCTGTATGACCGCTGGGACCGGGAAACGAACGGGAACGCTGTATTCATTGCTGCGCTGGAAAAGCGCAATGCAGACGGGCTGCGCCAGACCATACTGGAAAAAGTAAGGGAGCTGTACCGGGTACGCTACCCGTATAAGACAGAATTTTTTTATTAAAATAAGCCATGGCCGGTAATAAACTGCGCTGGTATAAGATAGCGGAGCATATCAACGAGCTGCCCTGGGGTGATAATCATCTTGCGCTGGCAGAAGCGAATGGGAAGAAGATATGCATTGGCCGCTACCAGGAGCGGTTATTTGCCTTTGCAGCCCGCTGCCCGCATGCGGGGGGCTGGCTGCACGAGGGGTATATAGATGTACTGGGCAGGGTGGTATGCCCGCTGCACCGCTATAAATTTGACATGGGCAACGGCCGCAATGTAAGCGGTGAAGGCTATTACCTGAAGCACTGGCCGGTGGAAGTGCGGGAAGATGGCGTATATGCAGGGATGGAAAAGACAGGCTGGTGGTAGCTGGGGCGGGGGGGTGATTGGCGGCTGATTTTCAGCGGTGAGCTGATAAATTTTTTGTGTGTGCAAAACCGGTTGATAACCAAAAAACCCTATTTTTGCTGCCCCGAAATGAGAGACCTGTTAAAACCGGGATTTGAAAATTGATTTTCGGGATATAGCACTTATTCCTCCTTAGCTCAGTTGGTTAGAGCATCTGACTGTTAATCAGAGGGTCGCT
>DAOLFO010000316.1:0-3891 GCA_035326305.1 Chitinophagaceae bacterium | reverse complement strand
ACCGCTTACCGGGATGGAAGCGCCGGTTACCTGTGCATCAGTATGCCCGTATACTTCACTGCTGGAGCGTACTTCCGGCAGCATATTATCCGGTATGCCCAGCAGGGCCAGCAGCTCTTCATCCCATTTCTGCTCATGAATATTGTACAGCATGGTGCGGGATGCATTGGATACATCGGTGGCATGCACTTTTCCATTTGTGAGCTTAAAGAGCAGCCAGCTATCAATGGTGCCAAAGCAAAGCTCTCCGCGCTGCGCTTTATCCCTTGCCCCTTCTACATTATCCAGTATCCATTTTACTTTGGTGCCGGAAAAATAAGCGTCTGTTACCAGCCCGGTCTTTGCTTTTATTTTTTCCGACCAGCCTTCTTTTTTCAGTTTGTCGCAGTAAGCGGCAGTGCGCCTGTCCTGCCATACAATGGCGTTGCATACCGGCAGGTGCGTATCCCTGTCCCATACCACGGTTGTTTCCCGCTGGTTAGTAATGCCGATGGCTGCTATATCACCAATGGTAAGCCCGGCTTTTGCAACTACTTCTGTTACCACGCCCAGTTGGGTGCTCCATATTTCATTTGCATCATGCTCCACCCATCCGGGTTCGGGAAATATTTGTGTAAATTCTTTTTGCGCTGTAGCGATGCTGTTACCTTGCTTATCAAAAATAATAGCACGGCTGCTCGTCGTTCCCTGGTCGAGGGATAAAATAAATCTGGCCATGTCAATCGTTTAGCAGTTTTTTAAAAATAGAACTTATTATTCAGGTATTGTCTCTCAGTTAGCCGGGTCAGCGGCAGGCCGGTCATAGCTGCGAAAAATAATTTGCATAATCGGTGATGATGCCGTCCACACCCATTGCCTTCAGCTTTTTCATTTCTTCTGCTGTATTCACTGTCCAGGGGATGATCTTCATACCCTTTGCATGGCAGGCTGCTACCAACTCCAGCGTTACCACCGAGTAGTGCGGGCTGTACATTTCGGGTACATAACCCAGCTCTTCCAGTTGCTGATCGAGGCTGCGTTTATCCTCGCCGCCTATCAGCACAGCAGTGGCAATATGCGGATACTTTTTATGGAGTATCTGCAGTGGCCGGAAATCGAATGATTGCAGGTAACAGTGGTTTTCTATTTTTTTATCCTTTACCACCTCCATCACCAGGTCTACAAATTCATCTACGGGAGGAGTTTTTACACCATCATAGTTTTTATTGCTTTTCAGCTCAATATTGTACAAAATGCTTTTTCCCTTTGAAGCAGCATAATGTTCTACGGAGTCAATCAGCTCGCTCATCAGGGGCTTGTACACCGCCATTTTTTCCTGCTGGGGAAATCCGGGATGCGGCTTCAGTCCCACATCATATTTTTTAATCTCCGCATAATCCATCTGGTAGAGCTGGTGCTGCTGGGCTTCCTTAGCGGTCAGCGTTTTGCCATCAGGTGTGGTGGTAAAGTCCTGGTGAAAAAAGACATCATGGGATACCACCACCTTTTTGTCTTTTGAAAAGACCACATCTATTTCTATGGTGTTTACATCATAGTCAATCGCCCGGTACATGGAGGGGATTGTATTTTCAGGTACCAGGCCGCGGATGCCCCGGTGCCCTTCTTTATTAAAAGCAGGCAGTATAATCCCGGGTTTTGCAGTTGCCGATTTTTTAGATGTGGAGCAGGCGCTTATTACTATAATACCTGCCAGCAGCCATAACCAGTTTTTTTTCATCTTCGTCTTTATTGCTTTAAATAGGGTTTTAATATTTCTGCCCAGTGAAGATACCCTTTTGCATTGAGGTGCAGCCCGTCATAGCAATAGGTTTTATCCAGCTTTTTCTCAGCATCAAGGAAATGCGGATGAATATCAATAACAGTGATTTTTTCTTTTAGCCCCAGTTGTTTCAGCCCTTCGTTTACTGCGGCTATGTGTTCATCCTTATTAAAATGGTTCCGCGCCGGGAAACTGTTATTGACCGGCAGCAGGGTATTAAAATAAATTTTTGTATGCGGCGACTCTTGTTTAATACGGTGAATGATGCGCCGGTAATTGTCCAGTATCACGCTGTCCGGTATATTGCGGGCAATATCATTAATGCCAATGAGAATAAAAATTTTGGCGGGCAGGCCTTCCGTTACTTCATCCAGCCGCTCCAGTATACCGTAAGTAATATCACCGGAGATGCCGCGGTTCTTCGCTTCTTTGAGCTGTAGCAGCTCTGCCCAGTCTGTATAGTCGGTGATGCTGTTGCCCAGGAAAATAATATCGCCCGGAGCATTTGCATAGGTTCTGAAATTAGCCACCCGTTCGGCATAGTTGTTGGGCCGGAAGGTGCTGTCCCAGGCTGGCTGTTGCGCCCGGGCAAAACCTGCGGCAAAGAACATGATAATAAAAAGTAAGCCTGCTTTCATACATCAGATCGTTTGCGTGGCGGTATATTTTTTCCCAAAGCGGTCGGTAGCTACTACGGTTACTTCTTTTGCGCCGGAAGGCAGCATTGCATGGAACAGGTGCTCTGTTTTGCGGGGTTCTGCAAAGCCACGGGGCTTGGGTTTTTCAGGCCCCAGCAATGTCTCATATGCCACCGGATCAAATCCGTCTGCCTGTGTTAGCGCACCTTTAGATGATCCATCCACGATATATTCTGTTTTCCATTCCGGGTCATGGTTCCAGATATTGGCAAGCAATTGTTTTTGCCCGGCACCCTGCTCTTTTATATAAAGCTTCATCTGGTAGCCGGCCGGCAGGCCGGTGGCTTTATAATGCCACTGCAGCTCTTTTCCTTTGACAGTGTACACGCCATAGCCGTTGGGTGTGCCGTCACCGCAGATGGGGCCTGTCCACCAGGCGCCGCATACGGTGCCATGGTTATGCTCATAAATATCGCCTTTGATTACATTACGATGGTAGTGCGTATGCCCTGACATGATGTGGACTTTTCTTCCCTCCAGCAAAGAGTACAGGGCAGCATTGTTTTTGGTGCCGTTGTGCACCGGTATGTGCACGCATAGTACGATGAGTTTGTCTGCAGGTACAAAGGAAAGATCCTTTTTCAGCCAGTCGAGCTGGTTTTGCTGAAAAAAACCATCGTATTCCCGGTCTTTGCCAAGGTAGCGTACATTGTCCATTACCACATAGTGCACCTGGCCACGGTTGAAGGAATAGTAGGTGGGGCCATACAATTGCTGGAAGGTATCATCGGAAGTTTCATCACCGCCTTTGTTGTAATCCATATCATGATTGCCGAGGCACTGGAAAAAAGGCATGCCCATTTTTCCAACGGCTTTATCGTAGTCAGCAAAAAGCTTGTGCTCATCCCATACAATATCGCCTACGGTAATGCCATGCAGCAGGGCGCCGCTGCCGGCATCTTTTGCCAGCTGTGCCACATCCGGCACTGCTGTTTGCATCAGTTTGGAAACATCGGCAGCATTCTTTACCTGTGGGTCGGCCCAGATGATGAACTGGTGCTCATTATCATTTACGCTGAGCGGTGTAAAATCAAAGTCAATATTTTTTTTCCTGTTTATGTTTTGTAGCTGCCTGTAGTGGCGGGAGATATTGTTTTCATGGTCAAAAGCATGCCCGGCAGGGGTGGATACAAAAACAGTAACAGCATCCGGGTGAATGGGGAGCTCATATTTTCCATCATTGCCGGATGCCACCACATGGTACCCGTCGCTGATCACCACACCCGCCAGCGGGCTGCCTGCGGCTGTTATCTTCCCTTTTATTTTTTTCGGGATGCTGGTATCATCCGCCTGGCCATCCGCTTTGCGGCAATACAGCAGGGGCAATGCAGCCCCTGCCAGGAAAGTAACTTGCTTAATAAAATATCTTCTTTTCATTTCTCTGTAATAGCCGTTTTAGTATAAAAAGAAAAGCCCGGAGGCCGGGCCTTTCTT
>DAOLFO010000315.1:0-3936 GCA_035326305.1 Chitinophagaceae bacterium | reverse complement strand
TCTTTGGTAAATATACTCTAACAAAAGAACATTTCCCCAAAGTTACTTATTCACAAGTGTGAATTTTTAGAGGGGATTGTTAATTAAGAAACCCCTAACCTGCCCAGATCGGAGATGCCTTCGCTTTTGAAGGGGTAGTAGCTATTCTGGAAGCAATAAAATAGGCTGCTTCAGTTAATGGTAAATAAAGAGCCGGTTTAGTAACCTGTACAATTTAAAATTGGTATTACTGCCAGGGATAAATGCAGGAGTATACGGTTCTGATCAGCTGTATTACTTTACATTTAACATAAACAGAACAGCTACAGTCCAGATGCCGGCTACAAGTACCATTACCCACATAGCGTCACTTGATATTTTATAATCGTTCCTTATATCTTTTCTCAACAATGCTAATAAAAAACAGCCATAGAGGATAAAGGGGAAGATATATTGTGACGAGCCAGAGCGTGGAAAGAAAGCAAAGGAAGAGCTGCCGGAAGAATAACTGAAAGACCATGCTGCCAGCCAGATGGTGGATAGAAAATTAAATATGTAAAAGAAGGTAAGCAGTTTCCAACCGGCACTCATTCTTTTCCAGAATAAAAAAATACCTGCTGGTAAAATGATGATTGGGATAAGCGTAATGGAGTAGCTAATGCTAATCTCAGTTAGGGAGTTAAATAAAAACCGGATGTCGGACCATGTGCTGTATAATAAGTAACAGAAAAGCAGGAAAGAAGCAATCAAAATGCCTTTTCTGATACGTTCAGATTGGGATATCTTATCTTCAGATAAGCTGAACCATGTGAGAAGATTCGTACTCTTTTCGGTTATATCCTTTCGGATTTCTGACGCTCTTTCCTTTCTTTTCTCCTTTATTCTTTTTTCCTCCTTAATGTTTTTTTTCAGTTCGGCAATTCGTGCGGAGCTTAGATTTCTGCTGATTAACTCTTGTTTTGCAGCAGCTATTGCATCAGGTACATAAGAAGATGCGTTATCAAGGATGCGTAACAGCTCATCATCCGCCATGTTCTTATATTGTTCTGAAAAATCAAATAAATCAGGCATGCAGCAATTTTTTAAACAGCTTAAATGAGAGAGCAGAGGCCCAGTACTATGAAGTTGCCTACCACCTTGCCACTATTTTAAAGTTAAGCAACCTTGGTGTCAGCCGCTGTGGCATAGTATAGGTAGTGTTTGAAAAATCCTTGATCAGCAGATAAGAAATGGTATTGTCCCTGTCTATCAGGTTGAATACTTCAAGACTGGCCCAGATATTATCAAATCCTAAAAAAGGGCTGCGGCTGCGGCGCTGGCTGCGGTCGCTGTCCAGCAGCAGGGCACTGAAGCCGATATCCGCACGTATGTAGGACGGTATTTCCATCCCGTTGCGGTATTTCACACTATTGGGGATATTGTAGGGAAGGTTGCTGCCATACAGCAGGTTCAGGTACATTTTAAAATTCTTGTTTGTAGCCAGGTAGTCCTGGAAAAACATACCGAATGTGATACGCCGGTCGGTGGGGCGGCGTACCCAGCCTTTTTCCAGTGTTATGCTGTCAACAGGCTGATTAAATTCATTCAGCGTATATTCTTTGTACGTATCTCCCTTAATATCTTCTTTCGTATTCATAAAGCCGATACTGATCCAGCTTTCTGCATCTTTTACCAGCTCACCATGCAGCCGCATCTCTATACCGGCTGCATAGGCTTTTGCATTATTCTCTCCAAAATACCGGATGCGCACATTGTCTATATCATACGGCACCACATCTGTCATGCGTTTATAATAAATTTCAGTAGTCCACCGCATCGGGCTGCCCCATCCGGTAAAGTTGTAATCAAACCCTGCTGATGCCTGCCAGCTTTTTTGCGCTTTCAGCTCTTTGTTTACTGTACCATCATACCTTCTCAACTCCCGGTAAAACGGAGGCTGATGATAAGCGCCGAGCGCTGCCCGGAATACGATATCGCTCTTCCACGATGGATGCCAACTGGCGCCTATCCGCGGCGAAAGGAGCAGCTCGTTGTTCAGTGTATTATAGTTATACCGCAGGCCTGCAGTAAGGGTATAGGTATTCAGCGAATCACCCAGCAGCATATTGTCCTGCACATAGCCGGAGAACTTATGAATGGTCAGCCCGGCAGTTGATTTGATTACCTTACTCAGCTCCAGCGACCCGGGATCAAATGGAATGGAGTAGCCGGCAGAGTCCTGCATTTCCCATTCATTCAGCTTATCTTTTATCCTGGTCAGATCATACCCCACTCCCCATTGCACAGCATGTTTACCTTTATCAAGAAATCCTTTATGTGAAAAGTTCCAGTTTTGTATGTTCAGCGCATTGCGGGCAAAATTGTGAAACACACCGGCCCCCAGCGGGTTGGTGATCATTCCAAAGTCAGGCTGTGATTTGTCAAAACTTCTTTCGCCGAATAAATAGCTGCCCTGTATATCTATATTCTCCCGCTCATCATTTTCAAAGCGGGAAGCCATCCATTTCAGGCGCAGTTGCGGATGTACCTGCGTTGTCAGCGAAAGGCCGGCCATATTGGTCTGGTACTGATCCCGCTCCTGCCCGACAAAATAAATGTCAAGTCCTAAGTTAGCAGTGAGATAGGGTGAGAATACCGATGAGGTAAGCTGGCTGTAAGCCGGGTTCAGGGAAAATTTTGACCGGGAAATATTGCCAAAGAAATCAATAGCTGTTTTTTTGCTGAGCTGCCAGGTAAGCAGCGCCTGCAGATCGGCAGATGAAGGGATATAGTTGCCGGATGTTTCCTGCCTGCTCAGCAGGTTGCGGTTGCTGCGGTTGCGGGCGCCAATGAGGTAGGTAAACTTATCATTGCGGCTGATACCTTCCAGGTGCAGGCCCTGCTCCAGTATGCTCACATACGCAGAGCCTCCAAAACGCCGGGGCTTTTTATACTGTATATCCAGCACGCTGCTCATCTTATCCCCGTATTTTGCCTGGAAACCGCCGTTGTAAAAATTGATATTACGTACCAGCTCAGGATTAATAAAGCTCAGCCCTTCCTGCTGGCCATTGCGTACGAGGTAGGGGCGGAATACTTCAAAATCGTTTACATAAATCAGGTTTTCATCATAGCTGCCACCACGTACAGTGTATTGAGAAGTTAATTCGTTATTAGAGCCGACAATTATTTTTATCAGGCTTTCCACACCGGTATTTACAGATGGCAGATGGAGGATTGATTTAGGGTTCATGCGTACCAGCCCCGGCTCCCGCCTGTCCCGCTGGTCGCTTACCACCACTTCCTGCAGGGTGGTGATACCTTTTTCCATTCTTATGATGATCTGCTCTTCCTCCTGCTCATTCAGCAAAAAATTCTTTTGAACGGACTGGTAACCGGCATAGCTGAATACCAGCGCAAAGGCTTTTCCTGCCGGAGCTTTTAAGCGGAAATAGCCGCTGTCATTCGTCACAATGCCTTTTTGCTGCCCAAGCAGGATAACAGATACCCTTGCCAGCGGATTTTCTTCTTCATCCAGCACGGTACCGGATACATAGGCCGGTTGCTTTTGGGAAAAGGCGGTGATGCCGCAAAGGAGGAGCAGGATAAGGATATGGAACAGTCGTCGGTTCATTGGCCGGTGGTGGGTTTTCCGGCAACAATAATAATCAATAAAGTCCGCTTTTGAAATAGTTACCGGCAATTTACAGGGTTGCTCCCTTAGCTTCTTTTCAATGCGGCAATAGTGGCTTTTGGGTCTGCTGCATGAAATACCGTGCTGCCTGCTACCAGCACATGGGCGCCGGCCGCAGTGATGGCAGCAGCGTTATCCAGCGTTACACCACCGTCTATCTCTATCAGTGTGGGCAGCTTGCGATCATCTATCATGCGGCGGAGCTGTTTTATTTTTTCCAGCGTATGCGGTATAAATTGTTGCCCGCCAAACCCCGGGTTTACACTCATCATACAAACCAGGTC
>DAOLFO010000314.1:0-3939 GCA_035326305.1 Chitinophagaceae bacterium | reverse complement strand
GGTAAGCGTATTTGCACTGACAGATGGCAGGCACTATGTGCTGCTGCCGGAAGCGAAGGATTATAAGCGTATTGGCGAAAAAGATACCGGCCCCAATACCGGCGGTATGGGCGCCGTAAGCCCGGTGCCGTTTGCAGACAGCGCTTTTATGCAAAAAGTGGAAGAACGGATAGTAAAGCCTACGGTAAAAGGCTTGCAGGAAGAAGGGATTGAGTATACCGGCTTTATTTTCTTTGGCCTTATCAAAGTAAAAGGTGAGCCGTATGTAATAGAATATAACTGCCGTATGGGCGACCCGGAAACAGAAGTGGTAATGCCCCGTTTGCAGTCAGACCTCGTGGAGCTATGCATGGCCGCCGCCCGCAAAGAACTGGATAAGGCAAAAGTGGAAACGGACCCAAGAGCGGCTGCCACCATAGTGGCGGTAAGCAAAGGCTATCCCGGCAGCTTTGAAAAAGGTTTTGAAATTGAAGGTATCAATGAATCTTACGGCAGGCAAACCATCGTATTCCAGGCAGGTACCAAAGAAGACCAGGGAAAAATCGTGACTGCCGGAGGCCGGGTGTTTTGTGTTACTTCCTATGGCGAATCGCTGGAAGAGGCCGTCAATACATCGCTGGATGTGCTGGACTATATACAATACGAAGGCATATATTTCCGCAGGGACATTGGCTATGAATTTACTGCCGGGGAGCAATAGCTCCTGAATATATAAACGCTTGCTTATGTCAAAGGCTGTCAATTATCATGATTATTTGCAGTTGGATAAAATTCTGGGGGCGCAGCACCCGGAGAGCTACCGCCTGCAGCAGCCCGCTCATGATGAAATGCTCTTTATCATCATTCACCAGGCATATGAGCTTTGGTTTAAGCAATTGCACCATGAGGCGGATTCGGCCATCAGTACCATGTCGCAGCCGGCGCTGAATGATAACAGCCCTGCTTTGCAGACAGTGGTACACCGGCTCAACCGGTGTGTGACTATTCTGAAAGTGCTGGTGCACCAGATAGACATCATGGAAACCATGACGCCCATGGACTTTCTCGACTTCCGCGATATGCTGCGGCCGGCATCGGGCTTTCAAAGCTGGCAGTTTAAAGAACTGGAAGCAAAGCTCGGCCTGCCCTATGCACAGCGGCATGGGAAGGAATATTATACTTCCCAGCTTGCTCCTGATCATGTAGCTATCATTAAAAAAGCGGAACAAAGCAAGTCGCTGCTGCAATGGATCAATGACTGGCTGGAGCGCATGCCTTTTTTTAATGAAGCAGAAAACTGGAAAGACTTTACTGTACAGGCGCCACTGTCCGGCCTGCCGGCTTTTTGGGCAGAATACCGCTATCGCTACCAGCAGAGCCTGGCAGATGCGGAAAAGCAAAACAGCTCTTTCTTTGACCAGGTTTTTCTTCACCAGGCCGGTGAGGAGCCCCGTTCACTGTCACCGGCAGCCAGCCGGTCTGCGCTGTTTATCATGCTGTACCGTGGTTATCCGATGCTGGAGCTGCCATTTGAATTGCTGAATGTGTTGCTGGAAATAGATGAGCAGCTCAGCTCCTGGCGCTACCGCCACATGAATATGGTGCACCGGATGATTGGCACCCGCATTGGTACAGGAGGCAGCACGGGAAAAGACTACCTGAAGGCCGCCGCCGACAAGCATTATATTTTTAAGGAAATAGCACAGCTCAACAGCTTTTTGATAGAAAGAAGAAAATTGCCGGCTTTGCCTGCCGCCGTGGAGCAGCGGCTGGGATTTACCGCCGGATGATACATGGGCGCGGATATACGGTGTAAGATGTAAGGATGTATGGTGTACGCCTGCCAGTATTCACTGCCCGCTATTTAATAATTCCCGGTTTATTATAAGCTAAAAGCTAATAGCGATGAGCTATTAGCTTTTAGTTGTTCCTTGCTCTGAATTATTTTACTAAAAGGTATAGCGTATTCCCAAACCTCCCCAGCTACCATAGAAACCGCGGCCGCTGCCAAACTCAAATGAAGGCTGCCAGTCCAGCGATACGTTGATAGGTGCTTCACTGAATTTATAATCCAGGCCCAGCACGCCGTCAATACCGGCAAAAGCGCCATCGCCATATTTACTGCCATAAAAACCAATGTGCGCACCCGGCCCGATATACCATTTCAGGCCTTCCACACCGCCGATATCACCATGTATTTCGTAAAGGCCGGTAAAGCGGACACCATTTCTCCAGAAATAGCCGATCAACTCCCCTGCTTTGTTGTCTGAAAAGAAATGTTTAAGGGAAATTCCGCCGCCGTCCCAGATTTTTACACCCAGGGCAGTGCGGTAAGTGCTGCTGTTAGCGCTGCTGCTCTGTGCCTGTGCGCCGGCAGCAATGAGCGTAAGGAAAAAAAGACCCAATAGTTTTGTTTTCATGATTGACGTGTTTGACTTTTTAGAAAAAATAAAAGCAGGCAAAAGCAGTATCTTTTTTGTGTGATGAAAACCGGATACTGTTTTTGCCGGCGCAAAGTTATGCAAAAACAGGAACGACCTGCCTGGCAGGCCGTTCCATTGCTGATAGATAGGGAATATATATAGAGGGGTAACGAATGGCTCGTTACACAGATTGCCTGCACTTATTAGTTCAGGGTATAGCGGAACCCAAGTCCAAAGCGGGCCGGCTCAAAGTCGGAGTCGCCATTGCCAATAGTGATGGTTGGCCTCCAGTCGAATGAAAAGCTCAGGGGCACATTTGTGATTTTGTAGTCAAGGCCGCCTGCGGGGCGGATAAGGAAGTTAGAGCCGCCATCATACAGTCCCACACCGGCCCCCGCACCCAGGTACCATTGCAGACCTGCTGCGTTAGGGATATGCTTATGATAGAGATAGGCCGCCTGCAATATGGTATAGCCATTGCCAAATAAAGCTTCAAACTGGCCTGCATTGTTGGTGCTGAAAAAATGCTTTACAGAGGGGCCCACCAGCGTGCTTCCATTGCCAAAATCGATACCCAGGCCCAGGCCTGTTTTGTAAGTAGACTGTGCATGGGAGGAAACGGATGTAAAAACGAACATACCAGCGAAGAGGATCGCAGCAAAAAAATAACTCTTTCTCATAAATAAACTTTTAAATAAATGATGTCCTGTGAATAACTCCAGGATCGGTTTTGCCATTTTTGTGCCAAACTTTTATTGAATGGTTTAAAAATGCGGTCGCAAAGTTAAGGAGGCAATGATTTATAAAGAGGTTTTTTAAAAAAAGAATCTGCAGGCTGAATAATAGAATAACGTCTTTACCGTTACTGATTTCAATACATTCCTTAAACCAAAGCAAAAGCTGGCTGCCAGCAGATAGTAAAATAAAAATGACCGTCAGGTCTTACTTTGTAAAATCCAATAATTTCCGTCACTTTGCACACATTTAATCCAATAATTGAGAATGGGACTTTTTAACTGGTTTACACAAGAAATAGCAATGGACCTGGGTACTGCCAATACCCTGATCATACATAACGATGAAGTGGCCGTAAATGAGCCAAGCATTGTAGCCCTGAACAGAAATAATCCGAAAGAAGTGCTGGCCGTAGGGAAAAAAGCCCTCATGATGCACGAAAAAACGCATGAAAGCATCCGTACGGTAAGGCCGCTGAAAGACGGTGTGATAGCTGATTTTAATGCTGCAGAGCTGATGATCAGGGAGTTAATTAAGCTGGTGTATCCCAAAAAACCCCTTTTTCCCCCCAGTTGGCGGATGATGATCTGCATTCCTTCCTCTATTACCGAAGTGGAAAAAAGGGCGGTGCGTGACAGCGCCGAACAGGCGGGTGCCAAAGAAGTGTACCTGCTGCATGAGCCGATGGCGGCTGCGCTCGGTATAGGCATTGATGTGGAAGAGCCCGTGGGCAACATGATCATTGATATAGGCGGCGGCACTACCGGCATCACCGTCATAGCGCTGGCGGGTATTGTGTGTG
>DAOLFO010000313.1:0-3950 GCA_035326305.1 Chitinophagaceae bacterium | reverse complement strand
GGCTATTGGTTATTTTATCAAAGCGTCTGCGCTGCGCATACTCAAGCTGTCGCTGTGGTGCTATGCCTTTATGATGCTGGGATACTTTGTATACTTCACCGCACTTATCCGCTCCAGCGCCAACCCGGCCATTGATATGAACAATGTGGACAACCCCATCAACCTCGTATACTACCTCGGCCGGGAACAGTATGGCAGTGCCCCGTTGATATACGGGCCGCATTTTGCCGCCAAAGTGCCGGATGATATTGACCAGTCTGATCCGTATATAGACGGAGAAATGCGCTATGTAAAAAGCGACAGCACAAAAAGCTATATCCCCATCGGTATACAGCGGGAATATAACTACAACAGTGATGTGAAGCAGCTTTTCCCCCGTATATGGGACTCCAGCAACGACCAGTACCATGCTGAGTTTTACGCTTCCTGGCTCAACCTGCGCAATATGCAGACCGGGGAATACATCGCCCCCACCTTTGGTGATAACCTGAACTGGTTCTTCACTTACCAGATGGGGCTGATGTACTGGCGCTACTTCATGTGGAATTTTGCCGGTAAGCAAAATGATATACAGGGACTGGGCAATGTACGGGATGGCAACTGGATCAGTGGCATTCCCTTTATTGACAACGGGCGCCTTGGCGATCAGTCGGAGCTGCCGGACAGCCTGAAGCACAACAAGGCAAATAATAAATTATTCATGCTGCCCTTTATACTGGGTATAGTGGGCTGCGTGTACCAGTACCTGCGCCACCGCAAAGACTGGATCGTCACCTTCCTGCTCTTTTTCTTCACCGGGCTTGCGGTAGTGCTCTACCTCAACCAGCCCGGCAACCAGCCCCGTGAGCGGGACTATGCATACGTGGGCTCCTTCTTTGCCTTTGCCATCTGGATAGGGCTGGCCCTGCCTGCCTTTGTAAAGCTGGCACAGGAAAAAACAGCGAAGCTGACCTTCCAGCAGATGCTGACCTATGGCGGGGGGCTTACTTTCTTCATCACGCTGCTCAGCTCGCTGAGGGGCTCCGCCGGCTCCATATTACTTACCTGCGTATTTGTTACGGCGCTGTATGCCCTGGTGGTAACTGCCATTACCTACCTGGTACGTCTGCTTTCCTCGCAGGGGCAGAATATGAAATCGCTTAACCTTGCTACCGGTGTCATTTGCCTGCTGGTGCCTATACTTATGGCGCAGCAGGAATGGGATGACCATGACCGCAGCAGCAAAACACTGGCGCCTGACCTTGCCAAGAATTACCTGGAAAGCTGCGCACCGAATGCCATCATTTTCACTTTTGGTGATAATGATACCTACCCGCTGTGGTATGCGCAGGAAGTGGAAGGTGTACGCCCCGATATCCGCATTATCAACAACAGCCTGCTGGGCATTGACTGGTATATCAACCAGCTCCGCAATAAAATAAACGAAGCAGAACCGGTGGATGTGATCTGGACACCTGAGCAGATAGAAGGACACAACCGGGAATATATGCGCTACAGCCCGCTGAAAGGTGCTGACCCCAATGCCTTTTATCCCCTGCTGGATGTGATGAAAGACTTCCTGGGCAAGACGGTGAAAGATCCGCAAACCGGCAGGGATGTGGGCACCAACAGCTTCCCTGTAGCCCGCTTCAGCGTGCCGGTGGATGTAGCTGCAGTAAGGGCCAATGGTACCATTAATGCTACTGACAGCGTGGTATCGCCCATGCTGTTTGAACTGCCGAAGCAAAAGCAGCAAAGCGCCCTGCTGCGCAATGACCTGATGGTGCTGAACATCATTGCCGCCAACAACTGGAAGCGGCCTATTTATTTTACCAGCCCCTATGGTGAGCTGGGCTTTGGCCAGTACCTGCGCAAAGATGGCATGGCCTACCGCCTGGTACCCATCGCCACCCGGCAGCCGCAAAGCAACTGGGTGACTGAGCAGGCACTGAGGCAGGTACCGGGAATGGGCGGCACAGCTATCCGCGATAACAATGAAGACACGATGTACAGCAACCTGATAGAGCATTTTGGTTTTGGCGGAGCCGGTAAAAAAAGTGTATACTTTGATGAAGAAAACCGCCGCCACCTGCTGAGCATCCGGGCCACCTTTGCAGAAGCCGCCGGCAACCTGGCCGATGCAGGTAAAAAAGAAGAAGCGCTGAAGCTGCTGGAAAAAGCAGAACAGGGCATTCACACCGGCAACCTGCCCTATGCCATGGTAAGCCGCTATAACAGTCATAACCAGAATGGCCTTATCTACCTCGAAGCTGCCTATAAAGCCGGCAACCGTGAGCTGGCTGAAAAAGTAAGGGCGACTGTGCGCAAAGACCTGGAAGATCAGAAAAAATATTACGATTACCTGAAGGTAAACCGGCCCGAACTGTACAGCGGCACTATTGAAAATACAGAAATGTATATCAATGAGGCCCTGCTGCAGGTGCTGGCAGCTATTGAGCAGAAATATGCTCCTGATGCACAGCAGCAAAAAGCGCCGGCCGAAGGTGGCAATACGATCATTAATACCGGCAGGGACTCGGTAAAATAACCTGCACCCGTTTAATTAACTATAAAAGAGGCTGCCCGGATTTTAGGCAGCCTCTTTTCATCTACATAATGCAAGTCTCCTGAATACTCCGGCTATTGCTCGCAGTGTATAGCTTTTCAGGCATAAAATAATTTACTGTTGATGCTTACAACCTGAATCTATTTTTTTGTTGCAAGGAATCTGGCTCATCAGAAAAATCATCAAATCGGCTGGAGTTTTTAAACCATCAAAATGCTCCAAATTTCTAACTTAGTTCGCTACAGAATATGAAAGGAGGTCAGTCTCCCCATCACCACTCTATTCAGCTATAATTGTTTGATCAAGCATTAAGTTACTGTCAAACAAATAAAAATAAACAGGATTTCTTTGTCCGGGCTGATATTCCTGCCAGTTTGAGTAGGTTCCACATCCTTCTATTTTATAATCAAACAGCATCTTGTGATGTATGAATCGGTAACCCGTAAATTCTCTTTCTGTAAGTTCTCTGACCTTTTCAACATCCTTCAAAAGGATATTGTTTTCCGAATGAAAGGACAATATCCCAAAGCTATTATTGGGATCAAAGTTCTGATCTTCTCCTTTTATTTTGATCTTTGTTTCAAAGAAGATTGTGTAAAAGGAGCAAAGTAGGGATACGTTCAAAATTAAACGTCTTTCAAGCCTTATTCCACAATCTTTCTTATCAAGAAAATTTACGCTAAGCTGATAAGAGGGAAACTGAATATAGGCCATATCAAAAAACTGATATGCGCTAAACAGGTTTTTCAATTCTTTGGTCAATTTTAACCAAGGTCGATCAGCGCCGTCTATTTCATCATTAATCTTCTTGGTTAGGATCTCCCTAAATTTTTTACTTCCTTCGTAGGATCCCATAAATGAGTTCAGCCCTACAGGATAAAACGAATAAATGTCTTTTAAAAGTGCTTGTATTGTATCCATTGTCAAGTTAATTAGTAACACCAGTCTGCTTCAGTACTTGGTATATTTCCAGCACATAAATTCGTGTTCCACACCGAACCTGGTTTAGCATAAGCCAGCTTACCCTGAATCAAATTCTTTAATCTCAATTGAACGGCTCCCGCCTGCCAATCAAGGAGGTGTGTATTTAATTCATTAATCACCTGAATTGTCGCGTCATTTACCGCTTTGTTAAATAGCGCTGAAGCCTGGGCTTGAGTAATTCCGTATAAAGGAATAGTAAGGCAACTTTCAGTAAAGTTAGTAATAAATGACTGATATGGATATGATCTATTAACCCATCTCTGCATTAGATATCGGATACTCCCAGTATAACTATTTCCGACTACAGAAAAATTATAATTCCCGCAAAGTTTTTTTATAGGTGTTGTTTCTGGTTCTAATTCACCTCCGCCACCACCGCCGGGCCCGTCAGGCTGGGTGGGGCAAATAGTATGGACGGTTG
>DAOLFO010000015.1:0-21247 GCA_035326305.1 Chitinophagaceae bacterium | reverse complement strand
CTTCTTTGTATTTTCTTTGCGGTAAATTAATAACCGCAGGGTACGCAAAGTTGCCATACGGGTGCAAAGAAATAGCTTACATATCAATTTTGTTTAACGAGCACAACTCGTCAATAAATATCATACCTTCTAACATTACTGCCAGCACCACCCAAACCCCGAAAACCGCCTGCTTTAAACTTTACACCTCAAACCTTCAACTTTAAACCTCACACCTCACCCCAACACGCCGCTCACCTGCCGATTCCTTACATTTGCCATATCAGAAAAAGCAGGAAAAGGCCTTTATGGAAAAATTCATTGTATCAGCCAGGAAGTACCGGCCGCAACTGTTCGATACAGTAGTAGGGCAGTTGCATATTACCACCACCCTTAAAAATGCCATCAAAACGGGGCAACTGGCGCATGCTTTCCTTTTTTGCGGGCCACGGGGCGTGGGCAAAACCACCTGTGCCCGTATCCTGGCCAAGACCATCAATTGCGAAGCGCAGACCAAAGACGGGGAAGCCTGCAATAAATGCCACTCCTGCATTTCCTTCAACGAAGGCACTTCTATGAACATCCACGAGCTGGATGCCGCCAGCAACAACTCGGTGGATGATATCCGCACCCTGGTGGAGCAAGTCCGTTTTGCACCACAGGCGGGCCAATACAAAGTGTATATCATCGATGAGGTGCACATGCTCAGCGCCTCGGCCTTTAATGCCTTCCTGAAAACACTGGAAGAGCCACCACCCTATGCCATTTTTATACTTGCCACCACCGAAAAGCATAAGATACTCCCCACTATACTCAGCCGCTGCCAGATATTTGATTTCAAGCGCATCACTACCAATGATACAGTGGATCACCTGCAGGAAATATGTGATAAGGAAGACGTAAAGGCTGACAAAGCTGCTTTACAGATCATTGCCCAGAAAAGTGAGGGCTGTATGCGGGATGCGCTCAGCATTATGGATAAAATAGTAAGCTTCACCGGGGGTGAGCTGAACTATACCAATACACTGGAACACCTCAATATACTGGATGCTGATTATTACTTCAGGCTGCTCGATACCATGCTCCGGCAGGATCTGGCATCTGCCATGCTGCTCTATGATGACATTAACCGGAAAGGCTTTGAAGGAGACCAGGTGCTGAACGGCTTTGCCGAGTTTATCCGCAACCTGCTGGTGTGCAAAGATGAAAAAGCCGCTGCGCTGCTCGAAGCGGTGGAAAGCTTCAAAGACCGCTACCTGCAGACAGCAGGTACTGTGCCTGGTGCCCTGCTTATCAGTGCGCTGAATATCCTGAACGAAGCCGAAATAAACTATAAGGCCGCCCGCAACAAGCGGCTGCATGTGGAACTGGCCCTTATCCGCCTGTGCTATCTGCAGCAGGCGCTTGAGCTGGCAGCGGAGGGCACTGCCATCAGCAAAAAAAAACGGCTTGATACAATAAAGGCCGTACCGGTAAAAGCATTGCAACCCCTGGCGCCAAAAGCGGGAGTGCAGAAAACCACCGCTGCACCTGCCGCTGCCATACCGGAAGCAAAGCTGGTAATTGAAACGCCCCGGCAGGCGGCCACCGTCAATGAACCGGCGCCTGCTTATCCTGCAGCAAAAATAGCTGCTGCCGGTACTGTGACAGCCCCGCCTCCTGCAGCCACTGCTGGTGCCCGTAAGATTTCCGCCCTTGACAAGATCAGGAAACAATACCAGGATACCGGCAGCGCCGGTACAGCCATCAGCAACGAGCCGCTGAATACCGAAACCCTGGCAGCCGCCTGGGGCGCCTATATACAGGTGCTCAAAGAAAGCAGGAACCCGGCCGCACAGCCATTTGAGCTGGCCCGGCTGGAAATCAGGGACACCGACACCTTTGAGGTGATCACGGCTAATAATATTGAGCAGAAATTTATTGAGCAGATGCGGAATGATGTATTCCCTTTTCTGCAACAGAAACTGCAAAACCGCTCTCTTCAGTTTACCGTATCTGTAAACCCGGATGAAATGGAGCGGCCGGAAATAGAGGCGCCCCTTTCTTCCACCGAGCAGTTTATCCTCCTGGCAGAGAAATATCCTCTGGTAAAAGAACTGAAAGACCGGCTGCGGCTCGACCTGGATTACTGATTGTAACCACCCGCGGCCGCCTTGCTTTACCTGCCGCAAAAGCAGGCGTATACATCTGTATGTAACTGCCTTTCAATTCGCCATTTTATCTTAATTTCGGCCAAAATTTTACGTTACGATGGCTGAATCTATATTAATGCCCCGGCTGAGCGATACCATGACCGAAGGTGTAATCGCCGCCTGGCATAAAAAAGTAGGGGATACGGTAAAAAAGGGCGACCTGCTCGCAGAAGTGGAGACAGATAAGGCCACCATGGAACTGGAAAGCTATAAGGATGGAGTGCTCCTGCATATTGGTACAGAAAAAGGCGGTAAGCTGCAGGTAAATGACCTGCTTGCCATCATTGGCAATGCCGGCGAAGATATTTCTGACCTGGTAAAAGGGGGCGGCCAGGCCAAAGCCCCTGCTGCTGAAGCGCCCAAAGAACAGAAACCAGCAAAAGAAGCGCCTAAAAAGGAAGCAGCGCCGGCGAAAAAAGAAGCAGCCGCACCGGCCCTCGATATTTCTAAAATGGAAGAAGTGGTGCTGATGCCCCGCCTGAGCGATACCATGACAGACGGCGTGATTGCCGGCTGGAATAAAAACGTGGGCGACGATGTGAAAAAAGGCGATGTGCTGGCAGAAATAGAAACTGACAAGGCCACTATGGAGCTGGAGAGCTATAAAAATGGTAAGCTGCTTTTCCAGGGAGCAAAAAAAGGAGAAAAAATTGCGGTAAATGACCTGCTCGCCATTATTGGCGATCCGGGTAAAATAGATGTGGATGCGGTGGTAGCCGCTGCAAAAAATGGTGATGCACCGCCAGCACCAGCCGCCGCCAACGATCAGCAGGCAGCAACAACACCGGCGGAAGAAAGCACAGGAGAAGCACTTGCACACGCAGAAAGTGAGGCCACTGCTGACGGAAGAGTAAAAGCCTCACCCCTGGCCCGCAAGCTGGCTGCTGAAAAAGGCATTAACCTCGCCAAAGTACAGGGCAGCGGCGACAATGGCCGTATTGTAAAAGCAGATATTGACAACTATAAACCTGCAGCCGCCAGTACGGCAACCCCGCCGTCTGATGCTGCAACAGTCGCTGCTGCACCTGCAGTTGCGGCCGGGCAGGTTAGCTTTGAGGATGTGCCGGTATCGCAAATGCGGAAAGTCATTGCCAAACGGCTGGCTGAAAGCAAGTTTACCGCTCCGGAGTTTTACCTCACAATGGTCATTGACATGGATGCTGCCGTAGCTGCCCGTACCCGCATCAATGAAAATGCCCAGGTAAAGATCTCCTACAACGACATGGTGCTGAAAGCCTGTGCCGTGGCACTGAAAAAGCATCCTGCCATCAACAGTAGCTGGCAGGGCGATAAGATACGGGTAAACCATCATGTCAACATTGGCGTAGCTGTTGCAGTGGAGGATGGCCTGCTCGTTCCTGTTGTACGCTTTGCCGATATTAAATCGCTGACACAGATCACCAAAGAAGTAAAAGAATACGCCCAGAAAGCAAAAGATAAAAAGCTGCAGCCGACAGACTGGGAAGGCAATACGTTTACCATTTCCAACCTCGGCATGTTTGGCATTGATGAGTTTACAGCTATCATCAATCCGCCTGACTCCTGCATCCTTGCCGTAGGCGGCATCAGCCAGGTGCCTGTTGTAAAAAATGGCAATGTAGTACCAGGGCATATCATGAAAGTAACCCTGACCTGCGATCACCGGGTAGTGGACGGAGCTACCGGCGCTGCCTTCCTGCAAACGCTGAAAAGCCTGCTGGAAGAGCCGCTGCGTATGTTGTTGTAAACTTTATACGCCTCCTGTTATTCAAAAACAATTTTGCATAACAATCCCGCTTCACTGCGGGATTTTTTAATACAGACAAAAGTGACATTTACAGACTTTAATTTCGAACCCGAGCTGCAGGAAGGACTGGACACCATGGGCTTTTCCACTCCTACCCCCATACAGGCACAGGCAATACCTGTTATCCTTGAAAACAAAGATTTGATTGCCTGCGCACAAACAGGCACAGGGAAAACGGCAGCTTTCCTGCTGCCGGTTATCAATAAGATTATCCGTAAGCACGAAGACAGCCTGAATACGTTAATCATAGTGCCCACCCGCGAGCTGGCTGTACAAATAGATCAGTCGCTGCAGGGCTTCAGCTATTTTACCCCGGTTACTTCCATCTGTATTTATGGCGGCAATGACGGCAACTCTTTTGAGCAGGAACGGCGGGCATTAACGCAGGGTGTAAACATTATCATTGCCACTCCCGGCCGCCTGATCGCCCACCTGAACATGGGCTACGTAAAGATCAGCAGGCTGCAGCACCTGATACTGGATGAAGCTGACCGTATGCTGGACATGGGCTTCAGTGATGATATCAGCCGCATCATTACCTACCTGCCGGCCAAAAGGCAGAATCTGCTGTTCTCCGCCACCATGCCCCCTAAGATCAGGGACCTGGCACGCAAACTGCTGAAAGACCCGGCACAGATCAATATCGCCATATCCAAGCCTGCAGAAGGCGTAATGCAGGCAGCTTATATCGTACAGGACGCACAAAAATTTGAGCTGCTGAAATCGCTGCTGCATGGCAAAACAATTCCCAGTATTATTATTTTCTCTTCCAGGAAAGAAACCGTGAAGCAGCTCAACAGGGAGTTGCAAAGGGCAGGCTTCAATGCCGCCTGTATCCACTCCGACCTGGAGCAGGCGGAGCGCAATGATGTATTGCAGCGCTACCGTGCCCGGCAGGTACAGATACTGACGGCTACTGATATTTTATCCAGGGGCATTGATATTGATTCCATTGGTCTTGTTATCAACTACGATGTGCCAAGGGATGCAGAAGATTACGTACACCGCGTGGGCAGGACAGCACGGGCTGAATCAACCGGCGTGGCCCTTACCTTTATCAATGCTGCCGACCAGCAAAAATTCCGGCGTATAGAGAAACTTATTGGAGCCCCTGTTCAGAAAGTTCCTTTACCTCCCGGGCTAAAAACAGATCCCCGGAGCCCGCAGCGGACAAAAAAAAGACAGCCCAGGTAATTCTTTCTTTTAGCATAAAAAGGCTTATACTTCATTCACTTTATTGTATTCACCGCTTATGAAGTTTTCCCGTATTGCACTCCTGCTCAGTTTAATACTTGCTAACTCCGGGGTGTGGAGCCAAAGGCCGGATTCAGCCATATCCCTGTTCAATACCAAATATTCTTCGGAAAAAGTGCATATCCATTATGACAAAGCACTGTATAACCCTGGTGATACTCTTTGGTTTAAAAGCTATATTATTTCCGAACTGGCACCAGCTACCAGCAAAAATTTGTATATAGATTTTATTGACTCCTACGGAAAAATATTAAAACACATCACAACACCGGTAGCGGAAGGAGTAGCATTTGGTCAGTTTGAAATACCTGAAAAATATGCAGCTAACCTGCTCTATGTGCACGCCTATACGCGATGGATGCTTAATTTTGATTCTTCCTTTATTTATTCGGCCAGTATCCCCATTCTAAAAGCAGAAGAATCACCTGTTAAACTGTCTCATCAGCAGGTGCAGATCTCTCTGGCGTTTTATCCTGAAGGCGGCTCTCTTGTCAATTCGCTTACTTCCAGAATAGCCTTTAAGGCAGCCGATCAACTGGGATATCCTGCCACTGTTGAAGGATTTATCGCAGAAGACAATGGCGATACACTGACGGCCTTTAAATCGGCGCATAACGGCATGGGGCTTTTTTACCTGACACCAGAGGAAAATAAAAAATACTTTGCTTTTTGGAAAGACTCTTTACAAAACCAATACACAACACCGCTGCCGGTTGCTGCCACCTCAGGCGCCGCCCTTCAAATGGATTTCAAAAGCCCGAACAGGAACTATCAGTTAACAACTACCGCTGGTTTCAGAGCTAATAATGACTCCATTCGCATTATCGGCACCATGTATAAACAAAAGGTCTTCTCCATTACACATGCAGTAAGTAAAAAAATTATGGGAAGCTTCCCGGTTGACAGGTTGCCATCAGGCCTTTTAACCTTTACTGTATTTAATAAAAATAGCGAACCCGTCCTGGAAAGAGCCACCTATGTGCTTAATGATAATTTCGTAGTGGAGCCAAAAGTGGAAATTATTAAAAAAGATCTCTCTCCAAAAGGGAAAAATGAGATACTAATCACCCTGGGGGACAGTTTGTACGCCGATCTTTCTATCTCTGTAACCGATTTGAATATATACCATCCCAAAACGGGTAATATTGTGTCGCAATTAATGCTGGCCGCTGACATGAAAGAATATGTGCACGACCCGGGCTATTATTTTGAAGCTGGTGGCATAATGGAACAACAGCTCTACCTTGATTTAGTCACACTGACCCATGAATGGAATAAGCCCAACTGGCATACCATTCTTTCGCAAAAAAAATCAGACCTGCCCTACGGCAAAGATGATACATACTTAAGCGTTACAGGAAAAGTGAAATTGGTTAAAGCTGAAAAGCTAAAAAAACTTGAAACCAGGCTGCCGGTTTTAATCAAACCAAAGAATCAGCCGGCAGAGTATATCATAATTCCGCTGGAAGAAGACGGAACATTTAAGATAAATGATTTCCTGTTTTATGATTCCACTACTGTTACATACAGGTTACCGGAAAAGGCTGTCCGGAATTATTCAGTATCCATGTCCCTCAGTTCGTCACTCCCCGCAGTCAAACTGCCACTGCGCAGAACTACATTCTTTCAGCCGCTGACACTTGTAGATTCGTTGAAGCTCGCTAATCAGATGGCCCAATTGTCAGAATACAAAGAATATCTGGAGAATGAGAAAGCGAAAATGCTGAAAAATGTGACAGTAACTGCAAGGGCTAAGTCTCAGCAACAGTTACTGGATGAAAAATATGCCCGCGGTTCATTTACCACCCCAAAAGCCAGGAACTTTCATGTGGCAGGTGATGAGTATGCTCCGCTGGCCACCAATATTCTCACCTATCTGCGTACCAGGGTACCCGGCTTAATGGTTAGCAGCAGCGGCAACAGCTATTCCCTGCAATGGCGAGGCCTGAGATCGCTGGGTGGCAGCAATGCAGTAGATGTCTTTATTGATGAAATGCCAAGCACTATCGACATTGCTGTCACTATACCCATGTATGATATCGCTTATGTAAAAGCTATCAGCCCACCTTTTGTAGGCTCCTCCAATGGTTCAAACGGAGCTATTGTAATTTATACAAGACACGGAGATGAGCCGAAACATTTTAAAGAATACAAGCCTTTAGGATATGAAAAAATAATCGCTTATGATTTAATCAGACCGTTTTATCATCCGGATTATAGCGGAGAGACCCGGGCACCCGATTATCCGCCTGACTTCAGGACCACGCTCTATTGGAACCCCTCCTTCCCGGTATCACCAGAACAGGAAAGCTCCACTTTTATTTTCTATAACAGTAGTACCGCTAAGGGCTATCACATAAAGATTGAAGGAATAACAAGAAATGGTCAGCTCGTTTACAAGGAACTTACCGTAGAATAAAGAAACAGAGGTTAATTAAGTTAAACCTGGCAAACAGTCTGATCAATCGTTCTCATTTTTCTAATTACAGACCTGTATTATATATATGTTAGCTAATCACTATACAGCAGTAAAATTCTCCTCCTGAAATATTGTTCATATTGAACAATATTTTCTTTATATTCGGGAGCAATCAGGACAGGGCATGTATCAGGAGAGATTTTGAAGCATGCTGCATTAGAATAAAGCGCTAAATCACCATTTCATGAGGCTGCTAAACATTTCCGCCTGGTGGCAGTCACTTGCCACTTTTGATAAAATTTTCTGGGCCATTGCCCTGTTGTTTTCATTGCTTTTTCTCATCCAGACCGTATTATCTTTCGTGGGCGGAGACGGAGATGAATCCTTTGGCGATGCGGACGAAGCAGTGGGCAGCGATGATGGCATCGGGTATGGTTTTTTTACCATCAAAAATTTTATTGCCTTCTTCACCATTTTCGGATGGACAGGCATTGCTCTCTCCAAAGGAAATGTAAGCAAGCCATTGATCATCTTTATTTCACTGGCAGCAGGCCTGCTCGTTGTGGTTATTATGCTGCTGCTGTTTCGCAGTATGGGTAAGCTGCGGCAAAGCGGCACATTGCAGATTGAACGGGCGGTGGGTAGTACAGCACAGGCCTACCTCTTTATACCAGCAGGCAGGTCAGGCATTGGTAAAATCCATATACGTCTCCAGGGTTCGCTCCGTGAGCTAAATGCGATAACAGATGATACGGCTGATATTGCCACCGGAAAACTGGTAAAAGTAGTATCCGTTATCAATGATGGCACCCTCCTTGTTACATCGAACCTTTCTTAATTTATAACTCAAACTGATTATGGCTGAAAATTTATTGTTAGTTGTTGCTATTGCGGTAGTCTTTTTCTTTATACTGGTCATTTCCATGGTGCGCCGCTACAAGCGCTGCCCCTCCGACAGGATACTGGTAGTATATGGTAAAGTAGGCAAGGGCGCTGATGGCACCCTGACGGCCAAATGTATTCATGGTGGCGCTGCATTCATCTGGCCCATCTTCCAGGACTATTCCTTTCTTGACCTGACACCCATATCGCTGGAAGTAAACCTGACCAGCGCATTAAGTAAACAAAATATCCGGGTAGATGTTCCTTCCCGTTATACTGTTGGCATATCCACAGAGCCTGCCGTAATGCAGAATGCAGCAGAAAGATTGCTGGGCATGCAGCGCCCCCAGGTACATGACCTGGCAAAAGACATTATCCTCGGCCAGATGCGCCTGGTAGTAGCCATGATGGATATTGAAGAGATCAACAATAACAGGGATAAGTTTCTCGCCAATATCGCCAGCAACGTAGAAGCGGAACTGAACAAGATAGGCCTGAAAATGATCAACGTAAACGTAACCGACATCAAAGATGAAAGCGGCTACATAGATGCGCTGGGCAAGGAAGCTGCCGCTAAAGCGATCAACGAAGCCAAGATCAGGGTGGCAGAGCAGGAGCGTACCGGTGAAATAGGTAAAACGACTGCTGACAAAGACCGTGATATCAAAGTGGCTGAAACGCAGCGGGACCGCGACATCAATGTGGCGATGGCTGTAAAAGAAAAGGAAATCCAGATTGCCGGCGCCAACAGGGATGAAAATATCGGTAAAGCAGAAGCCGAAAGGGATACCCGGGTAAAAATTGCAGAAGCCAATGCCATTGCCGTACAGGGAGAAAACTTATCAAAAATAGAAATTGCCAACTCTGAATCTGCCCGCCGGGAAAGAGAAGCCGAAGCACTGCGCAAAGCGATAGCCGCCGAAAAAGTACAGGCTGCCAAAGCACTGGAAGAAGCCTACGAAGCAGAGAAAAAAGCCGAGCAGGCCCGTGCGGAAAGAGATCGTGCCACACAAAATGCCACCATCGTGGTAGCTGCTGATATACAAAAACAAAAGCTCATCATCGAAGCGCAGGCCGCCGCCGAGCAACTCCGGGAAAAAGCCAAAGGGGAAGCCGATGCCATCTTTGCCAAGCTGGAAGCAGAAGCAAGAGGTGTATATGAAATGCTCACCAAGCAGGCCGAAGGCCTGGAGCGCATCGTAAAATCAGCCGGCAACGATCCCAAGGATGCTGTGCTGCTGCTGATAGCCGATAAGCTGCCGGAACTGGTGAAGCTGCAGTCCGAAGCCATCAAAAACATTAAGATTGATAAGGTAACCGTATGGGATGGCGGCAAGGAAGGCAATGGAAAAAATGCCACAGCCGGCTTTATGAGCGGCCTGTATAAATCAGTACCCCCGCTGAAAGATCTGTTTGATATGGCGGGCATGGATCTCCCGGCATACCTCGGCAAGGATAAAGACGGCAGCGCTGTGGATACCAGTGCAGAAGAAGTGAAATAATTATTTTTCAGAAAAGTTTGAAAATTCAAAAACATAATTTAGCTTCGTGTCATGAAACTGACAGATGCGAGGCAGCAGTTTATCAGTAGCTGGGGCGCCTTTGGCACCCACTGGGGCATCAACCGCACCATGGCGCAGATACATGCACTGCTCCTCATCAGTCCTGACCCGGTGACGCAGGATGATGTGATGGAAGAACTCAACATCAGCCGGGGAAATGTGAACATGAATATCCGTGAGCTGATCAACTGGGGGCTGGTGGACCGGGTCATACTTCCCGGCGAGCGTAAAGAATATTTTGCCGCTGAAAAAGATATCTGGAAAGTAGTAAAGCAAATAGTCAAAGAGCGGAAGAAGCGGGAGCTGGAGCCGATGCTGCAACTGCTGGACAAACTGGAAACAGTGGAAGGCGATAAAAGAGACAAGGAAGTAAAAGCCTTTACAGATACCATCAGCGGGATCAAAAAGCTGGGAAAGCAGGCGGACAAAACACTTGATACACTGATTAAAGCGGAAGAAAACTGGTTTGTGAGCAACCTGGTAAAGCTCTTTAAATAACTCATTATTAAAAAGCCGGATTTGCCGGCTTTTTAAATCATTTATACTTTCATTTTTTTCTGAAAAATCTAAATAAAATGAAATCATTTAAACTGTTCGATTTGTGGATCCAGGCTACCATTACTGCACTGACGGTTGTATACATTCTAACTACTTCTGTTGAAAATTTTATCCTTCTGTATTTTTTTATTGGTGGCTGGCAGGTAATCAGCACGTTGGTTCACCTTGCACACAAAGGCCGGTATACAGCAGCCAAAGACCGGAAGTATTACCAAAACGCTTTATTCGTTACCGTTATATTAGCTGTAGTCAGCCTGCCCTTCTGGATCTTTTTTGGTTTTGCGCTACTCTTTGTTTCGCCATTTATGGCTGTATGGTACTGGAGCATTTGCTATCATGAAAAAAATCTTCTCTTTTCAAAAGATAATATAAACTACGAAGACAGTTATGCTAATTGATAAAAAAATAATAATTGCAGGCGGCTCCGGCTTTATTGGAGAAGAAATGATCAGGTATTTTGGCAAGAAAAACGACATCATCATCCTTACCCGCCAGTTGCCGGATGCACATAACAATCGTAATAAATACTATTCACTGACAACAGAAGACCTAAACCGGGTGTCTTATGTAAAATGGGATGGGATAAACACAGGAGAATGGGCTGCAAATTTAAACGGAGCAGATCTGTTGATTAACCTGGCAGGTAAATCAGTAAACTGCCGTTACACCCAAAAGAATAAAAAAGAAATACTGGAAAGCAGAACAAAAGCCGTGGCTGCCCTGGGAAATGCAATAAGACAATGTACCCTGCCTCCCGCTTTGTGGATCAATGCATCTTCCGCTACTATTTACAGGCATGCTGTTGACAAACCCCAGGATGAGTATACAGGAGAATATCACAACGACTTTTCTGTACAGGTATGTAAAGCATGGGAAAATGCCTTCTATGATGAGTCTGCACCCGGTACCCGTAAAATAGCATTGCGTATGGCCATCACCCTGGGGCAGGGCGGTGTGCTGATACCCTATTTCCGTTTGCTAAAATTTGGGCTTGGAGGAAAGCAGGACAATGGCAAACAAATGTACAGTTGGATACACATAGCAGATACCTGCAGAATGATAGATTGGATAGCAGAACACCCTGAACTTAATGGTACATTTAATTGCTGCGCTCCCGAACCTGTTACCAATGATAATTTTATGAAAATACTCCGTAAACTGACTGGAAAAAGAATCGGTTTGCCTGCCCCTGCATGGATGCTGCGCCTGGGTGCAGCTCTTATTGGCACAGAAACAGAATTAGTAATGAAAAGCCGGTGGGTGCTTCCCACCCGGATACAGGAAACAGGTTTTCGGTTTCACTACCCCAATCTTGAAGATGCATTGAAAGACATCCTGCAAAAAGTCCCGCCAGGCCAATACCGGCTTTTTTGATTTAACCAGTGCATCCTAACTTTGAGGTATGAAACAACCGGGAAAAACCCTTGTTCTTGGCGCCACTGACAACCCCGCCCGCTACAGCTACCTGGCTGTACAGCGGCTGCGCCACAAAGGAATTGAGGTGGAAGCTATCGGGAGAAAAAAAGCCACCGTTGCCGGCGTGGAAATCGGTACCGAAAAAACACCGCTGAAAGGCATAGATACCGTTACACTTTACCTCAACCCGGTAAACCAGCAGGAATATTACGATTACATCCTGTCGTTAAACCCCCGCCGTATTATTTTTAACCCCGGCACCGAAAACCCGGAACTGGAAACAATGGCCCGGGAAAAAGGCATACAAACTCTCGAAGCCTGCACGCTGGTTATGCTCAGCACAGGGCAGTATTAGCTTTTTTACCTTTTACTTTTACACTTTTACCTTCCGCAGCAGCGAATTGTTTCGGGAGCACTCCGCTAAATGCTTACTCTTATTTCTCGGAGTTTTACCAAGTAAAATAAATACCCTGCAGGATTGCGCCGGAGTACTAACCCGCTATTTTTTAATATTTCTGTTTAGGATTTTCTGAATTATTCAGGAATATCTCAACTTTTGTTATGTAATACCAAATAGAGAACCAGGAGCGCAAATCCTTTTCCCGTACACCTGCCGGGTTTGTCTCCGCCCTTTAAAACATATATCCGATGATCAACCGTATACTATCAGGCATTGTCCTGGTATTTATCCTGTCTGTCAATACAGCCGGTGCGCAGGATGCTCCTCCTGTAAATGAGCCCGACCTCAGCAAGCCCAGGCTTTTCACGCAGCTTCCCGATAAAATTGAAATAGAGCTGGATGATCTGCAGCAGCTTTTCCGCCTGGAAGAAAAAACCGGCAAAAGCATTGAGTTCCGGTTTCGCAGCAAAAATGCGGCTCCTTTTGCCGGCAAGATCGTTTCCGCCACTACCCGCAAAAACCAATCTGGTAAATCTATATTGGTGCAGCCATCTATGTTTAACGGCGCCACTTTTTCACTATCCTCATCCACAACTCCTGATGGTACGGTCCGGTATACGGGCCGTATCATCAGCTTTAAGCATGGCGATGCTTATGAGCTGCAGGAAGAGGAAGGGCGGTACTATCTTATTAAAAAGAGCTTTTATGAACTGGTAAACGAATAAAGGCTCATCCCCCACCCACTTAATCATCTATTGATATCTATCGAAAAGCCACGGTTATGAAGAAGTTTTTACAAATCACCCTTTTATCCCTGCTGCTGCAGTCAGTAAGCGCACAGACACCCGTGCTCAGCAGTAATCCCGGAGCAAATGCTGTTATTTTCCTCGATTTTGACGGGCATGTGGTAGAAGGCACTGTCTGGAACTGGGCCACCAACCCGATTGTCTGCGGCGCTTCAGGATTAAATGAAACACAGATCCGCCAGGTGTTTAACCGCGTAGCAGAAGATTACCGGCCTTTTAATGTCAATATCACCACCGACTCCACCCTGTACGAAGCAGCTCCGGCCGCACAACGTACCCGTGTCATTATCACCATCACCTCAAGCTGGTATGGCACAGCAGGCGGCGTGGCATTTACCGGCTCCTTTACCTGGGGCGATGACACACCCTGCTTTGTATTTTCCGCCCTGCATAAATACAATGTAAAAAATATTGCTGAAGCCACTTCGCATGAAGCAGGACATACACTGGGGTTGTACCACCAGTCGCGGTATGATAATAATTGTAATAAGCTGTCTGACTATCATGATGGCACCGGCAGCGGCGAAATAGGCTGGGCGCCTATCATGGGCGTAGGCTACAGCCGCAACTTTACACTATGGAATAATGGCCCCAACTCTTTAGGATGCACTAATTATCAAAATGATTTGTCAGTTATCACTTCCGGTACCAATGGTTTTGGCTATCGCAATGACGATCATGGAAGCACGATTGGAAGCGCCAGCACACCCCTGCTTAATAACGGACAGTTTTCTGCAGAGGGCATCATTGAGCAAAATACGGATGCTGACTATTTCCGCTTTATCATGCCAGGCTCCGGCAGGTTTCAACTGGATGCCGTGCCCTACAATGTAGGCACTGGCAATGCCGGCTCCAACCTGGATATGCAGGTCACTCTTTTCAGCGAAAACAATACCCAGTTAAGTGTGTACAATCCCGGCACCCTGCTCAATTCAGTAGCCGATACCACACTGAATCCCGGCATTTATTTTTTACGGGTGGAAGGTAAAGGCAATGCCTATGCTTCTGAATATGCCAGCCTGGGCTCCTATTCTTTGCAGGCAACAATAAGTGACCAAAACAGTGTGCTGCCGCTGCATAAACTGGAACTGAAAGGCAGCCGCCAAAACGGAGAAGACCAGTTTACCTGGATAGTGGAGGCGGACGAAGCTGTAGAGCAGCAAATACTGGAAGCAGACTATGACGGAAAAGGCTTTGCCGCCGTAAGCACCCTGTCTGCCGCGGCCCGCTCCTATACACAACGGTCAGAGCAATCGGCGCATATCCGCTACCGGCTCCAGGTAGTATTATCAGATGGCCACCGCTACTATTCCAATATCATTACCCTCCGGGATAATAGTTTATCCACAAGGCCCCGCATCCAAAGCAACCTTCTTCGCTCCAATACGGTCTATGTGAACAGTCCGGGCAGCTATGATTACATTATAGCCGATGCCTACGGAAAAATACTGAAGAGAGGAAAGATTAGTGCAGGCACAAATGCCATTATGCTGCAGCATCTACCTGCAGGCATGTACCTGCTAATCTGTAAGGATCAGCACCAGCAACAATGGACCGACAAATTTATCCGGCAATAATGGATACAGCTTTTTAGTCTCTCTCATTCTCGTTAACAGAATGATAATCCGTTCCCCCTTTTGACATGTGGAGGTTTTTCTATAACTTAGAAAAACCTCTTTTTTTATGATATGGAGAAAATTCAACGGTGACCCTATCACTCTTCCCATTATCCAGGCTGTGGAAAATGCCATCAAAAGAGAGACAGCCGCCGGGTACCGCCTTAAAGTTTGTATTGGTACGGATTCGCAGGTCAAAGGGCCGGAAACAGAATTTGCCACGGTTATTGTCTTTCTGCGTGAAGGACATGGCGGGTTTATGTTCATCCACAATGACAAAACCCGGCACAGCTACACCATCAAGGAGCGCATGCTGATGGAAGTGGCCAAAAGCATTGAGATTGCTTATGAGCTGTGCAACCTGTTTACAAAGTATAATGTGGATATGGAAGTGCATGCGGACATCAACACCAATCCCAATTTTAAGAGCAACGATGCGCTGAAAGAAGCCATGGGTTATATCCTGGGAATGGGATTTGCATTCAAGGCCAAGCCCGAAGCCTTTGCCAGCAGCAGTTGCGCCAATAAAGTGGTGAACTGACGCAGCCCGGTCTTTCCTAATGACAGATGCGGGATGCACATTCCGCAAAGGGTTTTATCACCCCTGTACTTTTCGCTTTTTTCTCAACAATCCTGCCACCAGCACTGCCAGCAGCAGCACCCCTATCCCGATACGGACGTATGCCTGCTTTTTCCGGTTCCGCTCCTGCTCCCTGTAATGCCGGGAAAACGATTCCATGTTCCGCTCCATTTGCTCACTGTCTTTTGCCCGGCGCACACTGTCGTGATAGCTTAATACCTCATCATACGAATATACCTTACCGGAATCTTTGGGCGCCATTGCAGCAGTATCTCCCTGGCGGGCATATACAGGGGAAGCAAAAAGGAGCAGCATAAAGCATAGCAGCCCGGTGCGGGCAATAGGTGAAGGCTGGTGTTTCATTGTATAGCTTATTATATTATTCTGTTGCCAGTAGTGCAGGCCGGGGCAAATCGGTTTGTGCTGTTTGCGGCGTTGCTACAGGCGCAGCAGCCGTATGCCTGTAAATCTTTTCCTGCTTTACCGTATCCCGCTGTGCCAGCGAAAAAAAGAAAATGGTAAACGCAAACAATACAACAACAACGTTTTTTTCGGACAGCTTTTTTCTCATAGCCTGGTTTTGACTTATGGCCTGGGGCACAAAATAACAGCTATTTTTTCAAACAGGTACAGCATATTCAATTAGTTAGACACTTTTTTTCCAGTCCTGGTTTCCTGCTGCTATAAAATCCAGTACCAAATCCCTTCCTTCCCGGCTTTGTGATGAAGTGACGAAAAAAGGCGGTATTTCCTCCCAGTTTTCCCGCAGGGCTTCCACAAAGAGCTCCACATTCCTGCGGGTGGCTCCCGGTTTGTTTTTATCACTTTTTGTAAAAACGATGGCAAATGGTACCTCCCAGCGGCCAAGCTGGCTGATAAATTCCAGGTCCGCTTTCTGCGGGCTGTGGCGGCTGTCTACCAGCACAAAGAGGCAGGCCAGGTTTTCCCTGTGCCGGATATAATGCTCTATCATCTGCTCCCAGCGGCGCCGGCTGCTTTGCGAAACTTTGGCATAGCCATATCCCGGCAGATCAACCAGGTACCAGCTTTTCTTATCATCAGACTGGATGATAAAATGATTGAGCAATTGTGTTTTTCCCGGTGAAGCAGAGGTTTTGGCCAGCGCTTTCCTCCCGGTCAGCATATTGATGAGCGAAGATTTTCCCACATTGCTCCGGCCTATGAACGCATATTCCGGCCGGTCAGGCGGCGGGCATTCCCGGTAGTCGGCGTTGCTTATCAGGTACTCGGCTTTTTTAATATCCATGCTGCAAGTTAACCAGCTATGTCCATTCCTGACGGGTGTTTCTCCGTACCTTTGCGCTCCCATGGCAGTATTACCCCACGATACCATCATTCCCTATAAAGATTCTGACAAAGGCAAGAAAGAACAGGTGGCCGAAATGTTTGACCGCATTGCCGGCCGGTACGACCTGCTGAACCGCTTTCTTTCCGCCCGCACCGATATCCGCTGGCGCAAAAAAGCCATTAAACGTCTGAAAAAAGACAAGCCGGCTACCATCCTTGATATTGCTACCGGCACCGCTGATATGGCCATCAGAACCTGCCGCCTGCTGAACCCGGATAAGATCACCGGCATTGATATATCGGAGCAAATGCTGGAAATAGGCAGAAAGAAGGTTGAAAAAGAAGGGCTTAGCCAGAAAATTGAGCTACAAAAAGGAGATGCGGAAACAATAAATTTTGCCGACAGTTCGTTTGATGCCGGGATGGTGGCATTTGGCATCCGCAACTTTGAAAACCTGGAAAGGGGGTTGCAGGAAATCAACCGGGTATTAAAGCCCGGCGCACAACTGGTCATACTGGAGTTTTCGCGGCCGCGAAATGGTTTTGTCCGCAGGTTTTACAACCTGTATATGAAATTAGTAGCTCCGCAGGTGGCAAAAATGTTTAGCCAGAATAAAGAAGCGTATGAGTACCTGTGTGCATCCGCCAATGCTTTTCCTGACCGGCAGAACCTTGTCTCGATATTAAAAAATTGCGGGTATACCGATACCGGCTACACCCCGCTAAGCTTAGGAATATGCTGTATTTATTCTGCAAGAAAACCCGTACCGCCCCTTGCTACCTGATAGCAGCCCTGTTTATCGCTGCCGGCCTGCTGCACTCCTCTGCTGCGCAAGCCCAGAGAGAGCTGAACCTTTACGACCACGATTACAAGCCTTATTATTTCGGTATTACCTTAGGCGGAAACTCTGCCCGCTTTCATACCAGCATGCACTCCCGCTTCCTGGAAAATGATAGTGTGTACGTAGCCGAACCAGCTAATTCATTTGGCTTTTCACTCGGGCTTTCAGCCACTGCCAGGTTATCCAACCGTTTTCAGTTGCGCTTCAACCCGCAACTGCTCTTTAGCGAACGCAGCATCCTTTACCAGTTGAAGTATCCTGAAGGCGGCAGCACAGAGCAAACAAAAACAGTAGAATCCGTTATTGTTACTTTTCCTGTTAATGTAAAGCTGCAATCAGACCGTATCGGCAATTTTCGTGTATACATGCTCGGCGGTATCAAAGCCGACCTGGACCTGGCCAGCAATGCACGGGCAAAAAAATCAGAAGACCTGATTAAAATAAAAAAGTTTGATTACGGTCTTGAGGCGGGCCTTGGCTTTAATTTCTTTTTCCCCAGCTTTATCCTGTCTCCTGAGCTGAAAATAAGCAATGGCATCCCCAACCTGCACAGCCGCGATGCTAACCTGAAATATTCAAGTGTATTTGATAAAATACAATCCCGTATGATTGTATTCAGCCTGCATATAGAAGGATAACAAACCGTATCTTGTGTCCTTAATCATATTCCCTTTTTAAACAATAACCACCATGAGAGCATATCTCCCCTTTCGCCTGCTGCTGGCCGGCTTTTTTTCGCTTTTCCTTATTACAGCATCTGCCCAGAAAAAATTTGACGCTGCTATTGACCTGAATGACTATCTCGCCACTATTACCGATACGCTATATACCGGCGGCGGGGAATGGGGCACCCAGCTTTCACAGGGCAAAGCCGCCAAGAATTTTTCCCCGCTGGAAAAAACACGCATGAAAATGGAGCTGTTTTGCTACCGCAAGCACTATGAACTCTCTAAAATGACACCGCAGTTTGGCTCACAGGAGCTTATCCAGGCGCTGAAAGATTTCCTCGACTTTGAAATACAGCTCATCAGCAATCATTTTACCCCTTTCGAAAAGATGAACGCTTCCACGCCAATGGAAAAAATAGATAAGCAGCTTGAGCTCCTTACCGCTGCCGCCCAGGACGAAGGCACCGCTCTGAAAAAGGTGAATGATGCGCAGGTGGCCTTTGCCAATAAAAACGGGTTTACACTCGAATCAAAAGAAGATTAAAAATCAAATTCCCGGCGGTGCATATTCCACCTCATGCCAAAAGAAAAAACGGTCGTGCTTGCTGATACAAGCGGGGCCGTTTTTGTTTCCAGCCGGCGATGCATGGCCATAGCTTCCAGGAAAAGATTTTGCCGCAGCTCATAAGACAGCAGTAAAGAACCGTAGACTACATTTGTTTTCCACCCGGAGCCGATATTAAAGCCGTGGTCTGATGCCCGGTAAGTGTAGGGTAAAAACAGGTTGCTGCCATAGCTGGCCGCACTGGAATCCCGGCCCTGCTGATAAGCAATCAGCTTGCCTGTTATCATCCAGCGGGGGGCAGGCTGATATCTTGCCACCCCTATCCATTCTTTAAAATTAGCCATCAGCGGATGGGCCAGCGGCTGATTGTAATGAGAATACTCCGCCACAGAATCAAGGTGGGCATAGGTAAACGGGCGCACCCGGTTGTGCTCCACCTGCAGGTCAAGATTGCTGATTCCAAACGCATCTATATATTTTGCTCCAAGCTGTATGCCCCATTTATTAGCCCACCAGCCATTGCCAGCTTTAATTTCTGACAACTTAAATTCATCCAGCAAAAGCTGCCCGTACAGTTGTGCTTTTTTTGCCACATTGGCTTTAAAATCCAGCCCGGCCACTGCATTGTCATAGCTGCCGTTTTGTGATTCTATTGAACGATAAAAGATAACCGGGTTCAGGTAAGCAAAGTCAAAACGATTGGCACGGCCAAATGTAATACCCTCAAACAGGCCGATATTCAGCCAGCGTGTCACATTAATATCAAGATGGTGCATGGCTGCATATTTGCGCGGCTTATAATGGTCGGCTGCCATACGGTCCGCTGCATTCAGTTCCATAAACAGGTTCTGGTAATTAAATTTCCAGATACGTGTATTTAATTTCAGGAAAAGGTTATTATTTCCAAAGTCACTCAGGAAAAGACTGCGGTAACCATTACCAATAAAATTTTTATCATAGCCGAAAGCCACATCAATATACCGGGTAACATTAAAGGTAAAATAGCCCCTGGCATCAAAATAGTCCACACCGCCGGCTGCTTTAAAGTTTTTGTAAAAACCATTGCCCGGTACCGCCCTTCGCTCTGCTATCCAGCTTTGCACATAGGCAGGGTCCCGCTCCTGGTTGTCCGTAAGGTAGGCAGCAAAGCCAATCTTATTGGCAATTTTTCCCCGCAGCACCACTCCCCTTGTGTTCTGAAAAAGATGCTGGTCATTATTCCTTTCTTTTGACAGGGTATACTGGAATACCGGGTTGACCACCAGGTCAAAGTCCTTCACATGCACTTCATACAGGCTGGCCGGTGTTTTATAAAAATGTTTCCAGATGGGCTTGCGGCTGGCATATTCCGCCCTTTGTTCAGCGGTCAGCCATTCTGTATTGTTCATATACAGGCTGCGCAGATTATAGTCATCACTGGCAGATAAGGCAATACCGGGATTGTTTTCCTGGAAGCTCTCCACCCCGTTTAATACAAATTTTTTACGGCTATATGGCCTTGTTTTAGAAAAATTCAGCACCGAATCGCTCTGTGCCTTTATCTCCAGGCGCTCCAGCAATATATTTTGCTTGTCACCCTGTGCCAGGTAGGTTGTTTGTGCCAAAGCGCCAAAGGGTAGCAGCAGGAAAAACAGTCTTGCAAGGGTTTGCTTAAATTGCATACCGGTTTTGATTATAACAGTAATTTATGCAAATATATCTGATTAAGAATATACAGGTGGTGAATGAAGGGTACATTGCTACTGCCGATGTATTGATAGAGAAAGGAAGGATAGCTAAGATAGCCGGCACCATCAGCAGCCATGCCGGTAATGTGACGGAGATAAATGGTGAAGGCAAATACCTGCTGCCCGGCGCCATTGATGACCAGGTGCATTTCCGGGAGCCCGGCCTTACACACAAAGCCACTATTGCTACCGAAGCAAAAGCCGCTGTTGCCGGTGGTGTCACCAGCTTTATGGAAATGCCCAATACGGCACCTCCTGCTTTCACCCGTGAGCTGCTGGAAGAAAAGTACAGCATTGCTGCCCGCAGCTCACTTGCCAATTATTCCTTTTATATCGGCACTTCCAATGAAAACGCTGCTGAAGCATTAAAAATAAACCAGTATAAAAAAGAAGTATGCGGCATTAAAATATTCATGGGCTCCTCTACCGGCAACCTGCTGGTGGATAACCCGCTCACACTGGAAAAAGTATTCAGCGAAAGCGAATTGCTTATCGCCACACACTGTGAAGATGAAAAAATAATCCGGCAAAACCTGGCAAATGCAAAAAGCAGCGGCCGGGAGCTTACTGCTGCCGACCACCCCATTATCCGTAATGAAGATGCCTGCTTTGAATCTTCTTTTTATGCAGTGCAACTGGCCAAGAAATACAATACCCGCCTGCACATCCTTCATATAAGCACGGCAA
>DAOLFO010000312.1:0-3959 GCA_035326305.1 Chitinophagaceae bacterium | reverse complement strand
TTATCTACCAATCTATCATCGGTAATACGGATCACAAGTTCAGAACAGGATTGAGCTTTACAGCAGAAAGCTACCAGGAGCAGTACCGGCTGGATCAGTTTGACCGGCGTGAGACGGTGCCGGGCGTTTTTTTTGAATATACCTATACGGTGCCCGGCCGGTTTACGGCTATTGCGGGCATCAGGGCCGACAAGCATAATTTGTATGGGCTGATCACCACGCCGCGGGTACATTTAAAATATGATTTCAGCCCGCAGACAAATCTGAGAGTAAGCGCAGGCTCCGGCTTCCGTGTGGCCAATATACTGGCAGAAAATGCAGGTGTTTTTGTTAGTGCCCGGCAACTGGAAATAGTGCATCCGTCCAATAGCTACGGGTACGGGCTGGAGCCTGAAAAAGCATGGAATTATGGCCTGAACTTTATACACCACTTCACGCTGAATGATAAGAAAGGCAGCATTGCACTGGATGCTTACCGGACACATTTTACTGCGCAAACCGTTGCTGATTTTGATGCCGGCCCGCAGCAGATCCGGTTTTATAACCTGGATGGAAAATCATATTCCAACAGCCTGCAGGCGGAGCTGAACTATCAGCCCGTACAAAGATTAGATGTGCGCATGGCTTACCGGTGGCTCGATGTAAAAACGACTTATCAGGGCCATTTGCTGGAAAAACCTTTTACGGCAAAGCACAGGGCATTTATTAACCTGGCGTATGAAACAGCCAATAAATGGAAGTTTGACTATACGGTGCAATGGCTCAGTAAAAAGAGGCTGCCATCCACCCTTGCTAACCCGGTTGCCCACCGGTTGCCGGAATATTCTCCTTCGTTTTTTCAAATGGCTGCCCAGGTGAGCAAGGCGTTCAGCTCAAAGCTTGAGCTGTATGCGGGAGGGGAAAACCTGACAGGCTTTGTGCAATCACAGGCCATCATAGATGCGCAGCATCCTTTCAGCAATTATTTTGACGGCTCTATGATATGGGGCCCGGTGTATGGCAGGATGATATATGCCGGGGTGAGGTTCAGATTGTAGCATGCCTTGCTATTTAGAACAAGTTTCGTTGCCTAAACGCTTTGCCGCTGCTGTTGGTGTTGGGGGAGTGCTTTGTGAAATAGAAAGTCACCAGCAGCATAGCGGTGAGCGGAACGTGGCCCTGCCTCCTGTTCATCCGCCTGCTTTTCCCGTCCTGCCAGGGATTGGCAGTTGCGGTGCATTATTATTTTGCCTGCTGGTGTACCTGCGTATCGGATGATTAATCGGTATGGCTATGTTCTATGCCGAATGCTGTTTCCTGTTCCTTAGATAATTCCTCGTTTGTTAATTTCCAGGTATCCCGATGGAAGTCCCACTCATTTTCTGCTACAATGCAGCTTTTCCCGTTTTTCTTTTCCACTATGTATACCCAGCCACAGTCACCCTGGAAACTTATATTTATTATAGTATAGTTCTCAAAATTTACAGCCGAGGCGTATTGTGCATGCGCTTCTTTGCTGATTACTTCGGTTCCGGTATTGGAGCCAGGAGGAACTTCATTGCCGCTACCCAATTCTTTTATCTCAGTTACTTCAACTTCAATTCCCGCTGATTTTTTTTCAACCTCAATAACATTTTTCTTGCGGCACAGGCAAAATCGCATAGCGATGATCCCGCTCTCAGATTCAAGGCCGTTAGATTCTGTTTCGGGGTCAAAATAGGCTACCCAGAAACTTTCTGACAGGTTTATTTTCAGCGCAAAGCTGATAAACAATTCATAGGTTTCTCCAACCCTGGGTGATTCCTTCATCAACCCCGGCCAGTCAGCAGATTTTTTATTTCGCCATTGTGCAGCGATTGCTGTAATATCCTTCCTGTCAGATTTGTATTCGTAATGAATACCGCAATTTTCGATACCGCAATGTAGTGTTATAATTTCCTGCATAGTTGGGTTTGCCGGATAAATGTACAAAGTCCGGGCCGTAGTCAAACTGTATGCTACGGTTAACAAGCTGAAGATAGGGGCATTTACCAATTATCAGCCGGTAAGCTCTGATACGGGAAATAAAGTTTTCAAATAATTCAGAAGGCCACACCCGGTTTCCCCCAAAAATCGTTTACATGGATGACTCTTGCCGGCAGGCGCACTGGCTCACTCCGTTTTATTCCATTTCAGGAATACATCGGCTACAGAAGCGTGCACCTCTTTAGAAAGCATCTGTGCAAAGGCTTCGTCTGTCATTTTTTCCTGGTGCTTTTTTAATGCTTTCCATAGTTTTTTCAACACCTTTTTACCGCCCGCATTATAAACATCCTTAGCGGCTGCATGCAGCTTGCACTGGTACCAGCCATAGTTCCGGGCTCCCATACCCAGGCTGGCATACAGGCGCTCAAAATCCCGGAGGCTGGTAAAAGTATATTCCGCTGTACCGGCGCCTGTCACCATATTGGGAAATGTTTCCAGGGCAGGCAGGAGCGACCGCTGCTTTTCGGCGATGTAGGTATGCAGCATGATGTTTACAAACAATTCCTTCATCCAGTTGCGCTGCATGTGGAGGCCTGCCTGCGAATGATAGGAATGCCCCATTTCGTGGAGGGCAAGCAGGTCAAAGAACGGCATCATGCTGTAAGAACCATCAGGCTGGCCATAAGCTTTTTTTACATCTGCTGCTACGGGCGGGGGAAGCTGATCTGCGGGCGGTAAAAAGCTGCGCCAGAAATCATTGTCTGCTGCTGCTATTACAAGGCGGGAGTCATCAATATTATGCGGAAAGCCATAGACATCCTGTACCGCGGCAGCAGCTATACTCTTCCAGTGCTGCGGGCCTAAAATGTATAGTGTTGCTTTGGGCATATATTTTATTTCTTTTTTGAAAAATGCCCCTGCCTTCTCCATAAAGCCGGCAATGCTCTCTGCCCTGGTTTCATAGCCGGGACTGTAATAAATGGTTTGGGAATAACCCGCTAACTGCTCCAGCGGAGGATGTGGTATTGTATCACTTCCGCCGCCTTGCGCAAAGGAAGCAGCGCTTATTGATATACAGGTAAGAAGAATGAGGGATGCAGGTTTAAATTTTCGGATGCCCATGTTTGATATGTTTTGCTAAAATTAAAAGCAGCACATACCGCCGGCATAGTAAAAAAAAGACTTTTTAAAGCCGGATATCTCTTTGCATCCTCAATGGTGTGGAAAGTAATTGCTGTTGTATGACCGATGGGTTTACCCCGGCAAATACTTTGAAGTCCTTTATCATATGCATCTGGTCAAAATAGCCGGCTTCATAGGCGATTTTTGTCCATCTCATAGCCGGAAAAGCTTCGTGCATCCGGTATGCTTTTGAAAATTTTAATATGCGGGCATAAGTTTTGGGGTTCATGCCGATGCGCTCTTTACATTTCCGTTCAAACTGCTTTAAGCTCAGGCATGAAAGTGAGGCAATCTTTTCTATGGACATGCTCCCGTTGTGATTCAGTAAAACACGCATGGCTGAATCAAATGGCAGCACATCTTTGGCACGCCTGGCCAGGCGCAGGAGGAATTGCTCCACAATATCCTTGCCTGCATCCGGGTTAGGTATATGTTGTAGTTGTTCGTTGATGCGCTTCATTTCAGCGTTAAAAAAATCAACAGCGTCAAAGCCTTTATCAAACAGCTCATGCATCGGGACGCCCAGCAACCGGTATAGCCCGCCGGGGAGAAAGTCTGCCCGTATGGCGGATAGCTGGTGATGCACTTTTATATTGACCCGTGAAAACTGGGGGCCTATTAATACAGTGTCGGGCTGCTTTTCAAAAATACCATCGCCTTCTCTTTTCATGGACACGGGATGATTGCAGTAAAAAATCAGGGATTGCAGGGGAGTGGGGGGATAGGGTGTTGAATGCCCCTCCGCTCCTGGTGGCAAAGGAGCATGTACCGTGGATATGTTCAGCACATATTCCTGCAGTGCCGGGTGTGGTATGTATAGTTTAACATTCATT
>DAOLFO010000311.1:0-3982 GCA_035326305.1 Chitinophagaceae bacterium | reverse complement strand
TATTTACCGACTACCTGGATGATGTAAGTACAAAATACGCTGACCCGGCTGACCTGCTGGCTGCCCGCGGACAATTATCCGTTGATATGTCATACCGCGGCAACCAACTGCCCGGCGGCGATCCGAATTATCCCACCAAAGGTTATGAAAGGGGCGGCAGCAAAAACAAGGATTATTATTACTTCACCGGCCTGCACCTTACATTCCGTTTGGGTGGTGGGGAAGGCGGCGGGTTTGGTGGCAGTGGCGGCGGGGGACGTAAAAGCAAGCTGGGTTGTCCTACGAATGTGTATTGAGAGGGTTAAAGTTTAAAAGTTTAAGGTTTAACGTTAAAAGATAGGAATAAGCGGCAAAGGAATTGCCGCTTATTTTTTTATAGAGGGTTAGCAGTTTTTCTCCCTGCTGTTGCCGTATTTCAATCGTAACTTTGCCGCACAAATCTCAAAGAGGAATGGCATATAAAAATCAGCAGGCATTTATCCGGGCATTAGAGGAGGCAGGAGAGTTAGTGCGCATTAAAACCTATGTAAATCCCCGCCTGGAAATAGCGGAGATTACAGACAGGGTGAGCAAAATGCCCGGCGGTGGCAGGGCCCTGCTGTTTGAAAACACGGGTTACGACTTCCCGGTGCTGATGAATGCCTACGGCAGCCAGCGCCGCATGTGTATGGCGCTGGGCGTGGATCACCTGGATGATGTGGCAAAAGAAATCGAGGGCTTGTTTGCCCTGCTGGCTTCGCCAAAAGAAAGCCTGCTGGATAAGCTGAAGCTGCTGCCAAAGCTCAGCCAGTTTGCTTCCTGGATGCCCAAAGTAAAGAAAGGCAGGGGCGAATGCCAGGAGGTGGTGATGACCGCCCCTGACATCACAAAGCTGCCGGTCATTACCTGCTGGCCCAAAGATGGCGGCCCTTTTGTTACCCTTCCCGTTATTCATACCAAAGATCCGCTTACCGGCCACCGAAATGTAGGCATGTACCGGATGCAGGTCTTTGGGCCAGCCCTTACCGGCATGCACTGGCACCGGCATAAGGTTTCGGCCAAACATTTTAATGAATATAAAAAGTTGAATAAAAGAATGCCGGTGGCGGTGACGCTGGGCGGCGATCCTGCCTATGCTTACTCTGCCACAGCACCGCTCCCTGAAAATGTAGATGAATACATGCTTGCAGGCTTTTTACGGAAGAAAAAAGTGGAGCTGGTAAAATGTATTACGCAGCCGGATATAGAAGTGCCTGCCGATGCTGATTTTGTAATAGAGGGCTATGTGGATCCCTCAGATGAGCTGATATGGGAAGGGCCTTTTGGCGATCATACAGGTTATTATTCGCTGCCCGACTGGTATCCGCGTTTTCATATCACGGCTATCACCCATAAAAAAGATCCGGTTTACCCGGCTACCATTGTTGGTATACCGCCGCAGGAAGATGCCTGGCTGGGGAAAGCCACAGAGCGTATATTCCTTGCTCCCATCAAGATGACACTGGTGCCGGAAATCATAGATATGGATATGCCCGTGGAAGGCGTGTTTCATAACCTGGTGATAACGCAGATACAAAAAGATTATCCCGGCCAGGCGCAAAAGGTAATGAATGCCATGTGGGGCGCCGGGCAAATGATGTTTAATAAAATACTGGTGGTGGCCGACCAGGGTGTTTCCATTACGGATTACGGGCAACTGGCAAAATACGTGTTTGCCAATCTTGATCCTGCTGCTGATATTTATTTTTCGCAGGGCCCGATGGATGTGCTGGATCATAGCTGCAGCAAGATGGGCTTTGGTGGTAAGATGTGCATTGACGGTACCCGCAAAACAACAGAAGAAATACAGGGTGACGGCCTGGTGGCTATATTTCCGGGCAACCTGCAGGCAGCGCAACTATTATCCCGCTTCCCGGAATTGAAAGCAGTCAATCTTTCATTGCTGCAAAAAGGCATTGCCTGCATAGTGGCGGGCGTGGAAAAAAACCGTCCCGGCCACCTGCAGCAGTTGCATGCAGCACTGGCGGCATTGCCGGAAATGAAGGGTATAAAAATGATCTTGTATGTGGAGCATACGGTGGATGTAAACGATTTGCCGGCGGCCCTCTGGCGCTTTTGCAATAATCTTGATCCCCGCAGGGATAATCATCTTTTTTGCCAGCCCGGTGCGCCGGCCTGCATGGGGCTGGATGGCACCCGCAAAACAAAAGAGCTGGACGGTTTTCAGCGGGACTGGCCCAATATCATTGTAGCGGATGATGAAACCATCAGGTCGGTGGATGAAAAATGGCCTCAGCTTGGGCTGGGTGGTTTTGTACCTTCTCCTTCACTCAGGTTTAAAGGGCAGCTATACGGCGAAGAAGCTGTGGTACAGTAAATAATCTTTGGCAGGAATGATTAACTTGTGATGTGAAAATTTGTTATTAGTGTAAAAGAAAAGTATAGAAGCATGAAACGCATAAGCCTTACTGTATTTTCAGGTATGCTGATGATCCTTTCCGGTATAGCCCAGCCCGGCAGTCAGCCGGTGAATACACTCCTCTGGAAGATCAGCGGCAACGGGCTTGATAAGCCTTCCTATCTTTTCGGCACTATTCATATGCTGTGTGAAGAGGATGCAGTGCTCAGCAACTCCCTGAAGAAAATCATTGCCGCCACAGATGAAGTATACTTTGAAGTAGACCTGGATAATATGCTGGAAATGCTGGGGGCCATGAACAAAATGAAGATGAGGGGAGACACGACGCTGAACGACCTGCTGAATGAAGAAGACTACCGGAAAGTAAAGGAATATTTTGAAAGCAAATCCGTGATGCTGCCCTTCTCCCTGCTGGAGCAATACAAGCCGATACTTGCTGCTTCTGTGCTGGAGCAAAACGGTTTCCCCTGCGAGGCTACTGCCATGATGGAGCAGGTGATCATGCAGGAAGCAAAAAAATCAGGCAAAAAGATAAAAGGGCTTGAAACGATGGGCTACCAGGCCGGCATACTGGATGAAATACCCTATCAATTGCAGGCGCAGCAATTGGTGGCGCATATTAACAGCGTGCAGAAAGGCGACCAGGAAAACACCGAGCTGGAGCAGATGCTGGATGCGTACAACCGCCAGGATCTGAAAAGGCTGGAAGAGATCATGATGAAAAGTGAGATAGGCATGGAATCGTATAGCGAGATACTGCTGTTTCGCCGCAACCGTAACTGGGTGGAGAAGTTGAAAAATATTTTACCGGGAAACAGTCTCCTCATAGCCGTGGGAGCCGGCCATCTGCCCGGAGAGCAGGGAGTGATTGACCTGCTGCGCAAAGCCGGCTATACGGTTACGCCGGTGGAGAATGATAAGGAAACGGTTTCAGAGGTTTAAAAGGTTTAAGAAGTTTAAAGTTTAATGTTTAAAGTTATTGCGCCCAACCTTAAACTTTAAACTTCTTAAACTTATCAAAACCGCTCCAGCGAGCTGAAGAAAAAGTTTCCTTCAATCTGTGCATTTTCATCGCTGTCGCTGCCATGTACGGCGTTTTCACCCACAGATGTCGCATATAATTTACGGATAGTGCCTTCTGCAGCCTGTGCAGGGTTGGTAGCCCCGATCAGTTCCCTGAATGCAGCTACGGCATTTTCTTTTTCGAGGATGGCAGCATAGATAGGCCCGCTGCTCATAAATTCCACCAGCTCGCCATAAAAAGGCCGCTCTTTGTGCACGGCATAAAATTCGCCTGCTTTTTCAGCGCTCAGTTTGATGAATTTTAAGGCTACAATACGAAATCCTTCCTTAATAAATCGGTCAATGATCAACCCCGCATGGCCGTTTTTTACGGCATCGGGCTTGATCATGGTAAATGTCCGGTTACTCATTTGATGATGATGTTTTGGGCGGCGAAGGTAGAAAAACTTTGAGGAAATATGCTGCCGTGCAGCGTTAAAATCATTGCCGCTCAGGGGCAATGCCCCGGCTTTCTTAAAATATTTAACCCGGAACGGACAGCCGGCAGCAAAAAACCCTGAT
>DAOLFO010000310.1:0-3984 GCA_035326305.1 Chitinophagaceae bacterium | reverse complement strand
AAACAGTAAAGCCAGGAACCGGAAGTTGCACCAGCTAATATTTATTTAAACCACGTGTCAGCGAATCGTCTAATTATTCCTGTTCCATACCAGTTTTGCAACCCGGCCACCGGAGCCGGCGAGAAAGACAGCTGAACCTATTTTTGCAATGCGACATACGTGAAAGCCTTCTTTGCTGACCGGTTGCCAGCTTTTACCGCTATTGGATGAATAATCTACGCCACTGGTGCCGCAGGTGAGCAGCAACTTTTTTGCCAGGTACTCCACACAGCTGCGATAGCCCTGTGGGGGCACTTTTGGTCTTCGCCAGGTTTTTCCCCTGTTGCGGGAATAAATGAAAGTCTGTGTCCGCATGGTGTCTTTTGCAAAATCGCCGCCGGCTATAGCAATATGCCGCCCGGGTTTTTTGGGCAGGCCATTATCAAATACATCTATGGAGTTAGCGCCGGTGCTTTCTTTGCCCTGCAGCAACGGCAACGGGTATACATTTTTATTGGTAAAAATACGGGAGCGTAATCCGCCGCTTACCAACAGGTACGATCCATTTTCAAAGAGCCGGATATTGCTGCCGCTGGCAGCAAAAAAAGCTTCACCTGTATCAATAAAGCTTAGTGGCACCAGGCTGCTGTCCTGCTCCCAGGTATTACCGCTGTCGATAGTGCGAGCCATAAATACTTTACCATTTACCGGATCACCGATCACGATGCCGTCCTGGTTATTGGCAAAATCCATGGCATCAAGAAACATTTCTTTATTATTATTTTCATATACTACCCGCCAGGTTTCGCCGGCATCGGATGTTTTGAGAATATACGCTGGTGAGCCCACTCCCATGATAAGAGCTGTGTTGGCATCAAAAGCCTCTATATCGCGAAAATCTGTTTTTTCAAAGCCCGGCACCGTCATCCAGTGCCAGTTTTTACCACCATTGGCAGACCGGCCCACCATACCATTGCTGCCGCTTACCCATACCACATTATCATTGACCACGCTGAGGCCGCGCAGACTGGTTTTGGCGCCAGAAGTAAGCAACTCCACTTCCGGTTTCTGTGCGTGCAGGACAATGGTGAAAAGGCTGATGGTAAAAGCGGTGGTGGCGGATTTTAGCATATTCAGGGCAATGAAAGGACAAGATATACGTTCTAATTAGATTTTGCAAATGACGGTAAATGGACAAGCGTCTGAAAATGACGTATTTTGCACCATCTAATTTTAAACAAAAGATGATGAAAAGAATCGGGCTGATGCTGCTGACAACAGGTTTTTTGCTGTTCCAGGGCTGCCGGAAGGAGTATAGCTTTGAGTCCAGCAGTAACCCCTCTGAAGGCAGTTTGCAAAGCGATGTCACTGGTGATTGCCTGCCTAAAATAGTGGCCGGCACTTACGAGGCCGGAGTGCCGCTCAGCGGGGATGCACATTTCCTGCAGGTAGAAATAAACGTTACGCTGGCAGGCAATTATATTATTAGTACCGATACTGTTAACGGATTTTATTACCGCGCCACCGGCTCCTTTGCCACACCAGGCCTTGTAACAGTGAAGCTGCAGGGCTATGGTACGCCTGCTAATGATGGCATCAGCAACTTTACGGTTACTTACCTTGCTTCAGCATGCACAGTACCTGTCACCGTATTACCGGCAGGCGGCGCCACACCGGCTGTATTTACTTTTGATGGTTCCCCGGATGCCTGTATGGATGCTGAAGTATCCGGTGAGTATGTAAAGGATGTGGCCACCAACAGCAGTCATTTTACAACCATATATGTGAATGTGATCACTCCCGGCACTTATTCTGTCAGCACGGTGATAAGCAATGGCATTAGCTTCTCCGGCAGCGGAGTGTCAAGCAGCACAGGCCCGCAAACCATTACTCTGTATGCCAGCGGCACACCTTTGTCAGCAACAGGCACTACCAATATTCCTGTGTCGGCCAGTGGTTCCACATGCAGCTTTCCCATAAATGTACTGGAGGAAGCCAGTGCAAATTTTGCCTGGACGCTTACTTCCGGCGGAACGACCTATAGCGGTACCACGCTCGAGGCATATTCCGATAATTCCTCGGGCATGGACTTTCTGGTAATTGACGGAGAGGACACCAACGGCGATAATGTAATTACCATTGCTTTGGCAAATGCAACAGGCGCTATTGGCACCGGCACCTACTCAGGCATATCTGCCACCGGCAGGTTTAACTTATTCTTTTTTACCTCCGATGGAGTATCTGCGTGGACGGGTATGCCGGGAACCGGCAGCAACCTGCCTGTAGTGGTAACAGAGTACAACACAACTAACAAAATGATCGCTGGGACATTTAGCGGAAAAGTGCTGGATGACGATAATAATGAAATTACCATTACCGCCGGTTCATTCCGGGCAAAACTGCCGTAGTAAGAAGGAAAATTTTACGGTTAAAGATCCCCGGTTTACTGATTTGGCTATAAGCTGCCAACAGCAAAATATACATTGTATGATGTACAGCATAACGAAGTATCAATTTCGATTTAAGAAGCAGAAAAAAATAACTGGAACTGGGTTTAGTTAACTTCTCTCAAATCCTTAACCACATAAAGTCTCAGCCGGTTTTACCAATTATTTTTCAGTATCATGCCGCCACAATTGATAAACACCAGCTCACCCCGAACCTCTTGAACCTCTTGAACCTTTTAAACTTCAAACTTCAAACTTCAAACTTGAAACCTCACTCCTCCAACCCTGCCAGCTTCCTCCTGTAATCATACTGCAGGTCTTCGTGCAGGCTGCCGGTCAGCAGGGTTATTTTCTTTACCTGCGATGTATACAGGTTACAGATTACAGTATTTGCCTGTAATGGTATGCCGGTTTCTTTCAGCCTGTGGCAAAAATGAAGACGCAACTCCAGCTCCGTCGTCTTTTCATCACTGTACCGCGAATATTTACTGATAAGCCGCACTATCTTTCGCAGGCTTTTTTTGGCAAAATATAAATGAGACAGGTTGATAGCAGCAAACTGCTCATCCACTTCCTCTTTAATGCTCCGTACATAGCCTTCCTCATCCTGCGCTTCAAACAGCAGGTAAGTGAGCAACTCCTTATTTTCCTTTTTAAATTTTGCCAGCCGCTGGCAGAGCTTTACCAGTTCAGCAGGCTTCAGCCCGGTGAGTTCCTGTTTGATTTCGTGTACTGTTGCCGCTCTCATTCCCGCAATTTATTTTATTTCGTATTACCGGTATTTATTATCCCTTACTTATTCTTTGCTTTTGCGGATATTTGCCATTCAAATTCGTACAGGCATATGCGCATTGCAATTAATGGTATGGGCCGGATAGGCCGTTTGCTCTTCCGGCGGCTCCTTCATCAGCCGGGTATACAGGTAGTGGCTGTAAATGATATCATGCCGGCAGACAATCTTGTTTACCTGCTGAAATACGATTCGGTATACGGCACACTTGCCGATGAAATAAAACTTAGTGAGCATAAAATCCACGCAGCCGGACAGGCCATCAGTGTGTACAATACCCCGGCAGCCTCCGCTCTGCCCTGGGGCGAACTGGATGTGGACGTGGTGCTGGAATGCTCCGGCAAATATTCATCCAAAGCAAAAGCAGAGCAGCACCTGGCGGCCGGAGCTAAAAAAGTACTGCTCTCCACTACTGGCGCTGATGATATACCGCTGCTTATATTTGGCTACAACCAGTCTTCGCTTACGCAGGATACACATATCGTTTCTCCCGGCGGGGGCATGACCAACTGCTCCACGCATATTCTTTATATCCTCAATGCTATCGGCGTACAGTCGGCACACCTGAACATTCTTCACTCCTACACCTCCAGGCAGGAACTGGTGGATGCGCCACATGCACAGTTCCGGCGCGGACGTGCTGCTGCAGAATCCATCATACCAGTAGAGATAGACCTGCACCAGTCATTGGAAAAGCTGATGCCGGGCCTGCGGGATAAAATTGCCGCTGTCTCCACCCGTGTGCCGGTGGCCAACGGCGCCATGGCC